>CAZXIO010000021.1:0-17371 GCA_964640805.1 uncultured Candidatus Peribacteria bacterium | reverse complement strand
GGCCATCCTTCGCTTTTGCTGGCTTGCCAACCGTAGCCGCAGCGATTCTGATGTTGAAAAAAATGGAATCAGCAAAAGGCTACGGATGACAACCTTACGCTGCGCGAAGGTTGGTGGAGCTGAGGGGACTTAAACCCCTGGCCTCTACAATGCGAATGTAGCGCTCTATCAGCTGAGCTACAGCCCCACAATGGTGAAAGTGATCGGGACGGAAGCATCGCGCTGCGGTTGTTATCAAACGCCATGCTTCGCATGGCTAGGCAGCTGAGCTACCCGCCCGAACGTACCGACGTTCGGTACGGGCGGGCAGCCCCACGATGCAAACGATGGCTCGCCATGAGGATTCCGCAGAATCCGAATGGTGGCCCAGGCCAGAGTCGAACTGGCTACGCCTGCCTCTTCAGGGCAGCGCTCTACCGATGAGCTACCGGGCCACAGAGGGATGTTATCAAAGAGTTCAGCTGCCTCCAAACGTCTTATTTCTCCGTTCTCTCCCAATACCGCTTTTCCAGAGTTTTTCTGCAAGACGCGCTTTTGATCGATCTTCATGCCTTTCTGAATACACCAATTTCCACGGCCTACTCGAACGCGTGCTTTTTGTATCACCGAAATTGTGGTCTCTCAGTCGTCGATCGACATTGGTAGTCATGCCCGTATACCAGCTGCCATCCTTTTCACTTTTGATGATATAAACGTAATACATGAGAAATGCCGATAGGCTGCCAGCGCTCCCTGCCTGCCGGCAGGCAGGTACCGATGAGCTACCGGGCCACGGAGCGGAGTATATAGATTGGTGAACGTTGTTTAAAGACCAAAAATTTGATATAATGATCTGAATGCCCAACACCAAAAAACCCGTCCATCATTCGCCTCATCTTGCCGATATCATCGAGCGCAATATCGAGACGCTGCTCGAGCTCCGCACGCAGATGGACAAACGCAAGAGGTGGCAGCACCACATGGCCGACGCCATCACGTCGTTTTCAGGAAGCCTCCCGTTCGTCTATTTTCACATTGTGTGGTTCGGGGTGTGGGTTGCCGTGAATCAGGGATGGCTGGGCCTTCCGGCATTCGACCCGTATCCCTTCGGCCTTTTGACGATGATTGTGTCCCTTGAGGCGATCTATCTTTCGACATTCGTCCTTATCAGTCAGAATCGCATGGCGGAAGTCACCGACCAGCGTGCCGATCTGGATCTGCAGATCAACCTTCTGGCCGAGTACGAGATCACGAAAGTCCTGAAACTGACGGATTGGATTGCCACTCGTCTCGGCATCGACGCCGACAGGCGCGACAGCGAACTGCGAGGCCTCATGGATCAGGAAGTCGTTCCCGGCGACATTCTGCGGAAAATGGGAGAGCGTGAGCGGCAAATTCTGGAACAATCAGCGAAGGATAAGAAGAAGTGAGGACGAGCAACCGCCGCATGTAATGCCCCCGCTGACTCTTGAAATGCATCACGTGCGGCGTGAAGTTATCGTATTTTGAAATATATTGACTATTTAGTCATTTTAGTATAAAATAGCAATACTGACATACACACCTATGAAAAACGTCTTCAATTGCATGAAATCCATTGCAGCGCTTGCTGTGATCGGAATGGTGGTGACATACGCGGCACCGATGCTAGCGGATGCGCTGCGATCAGGCGAATCACCGCAGTTCGTCGAGCGCGTGGCCGTGCGGCTGCAGCGTCGCCTTGCCTCCCGCTTCCGGATTCACGTCGACACCGGGCGGCTGGAGCGTGCCGTTGCGAAGAGCAGGAGACTGTTCACGCAGACCGTGACCGTCGACATGATCTCGAACAACGGCAATGCGTTTGCTCCGTGGATCGTGTCTCTGCATGAGCATCCCCAGTGGCTGCGAGCTGACGTAAGCACATCGTTTGACTTTGTGATTGACGTGAAAAAAATTGAAGAGACGATCGCACTGAACCCTCCCGCCGGCATCGAGGCGCCGCAATGGTCGGTGATCAAATCCGTGTACAACGACTACGCAGGCATCCGGAAGGCGGAGGCCGAAGGCATCGCAAAGCCCGGGTATGAAATCGACACGAAGGCTGCCGCACAAACGATTGCGGGCGCTCTGGAAACAGGTGCCGGCACCGCGTCCATCGCGCTCAAATACACTCCGTCGCCGTTCATCAACCTGTCGCAGGAGGATCTGGGAGAACTGAAACTTCTTGCGACCGGCCGGTCCGACTTCGCCGGCTCGGGCGTCGGCCGCAAAAGCAACGTGCGCAAGGGGCTGAACGTGCATTTGACGAATACGGTGGTTGCGGCCGGGGAAACGTTTTCGTTCAATGCGACGCTGCACAACATGCGCGACGACGGTTGGGAGCAGGCACTCGGCATCTTCAACGGGTCGCAGTTGCGTCCCGTGCGGGGCGGAGGCATTTGCCAGGTGGCCACCACGCTGTATCGCTCGATGCTCAATGCGGGGCTGCCGGTGCTTTCTCGCGCGAATCACAGTCTGTTCGTTCACTACTACGAAAAATTCGGAGTGGGCATCGACGCCACCATTTATCCGAAGCAACAGGATCTTACTTTCAAAAACGACACCGGTCATCCGATCCTCATCCAATCCCACACGGAAGGCGATGAGGCGTTCGTAAGCCTATACGGCACGCCGGACGGACGGGTTGCCACCCTGGACGGCCCGTACTTCTCCGTCAATTCACCTTCCGGGTTCACGGTATTCGGCAGGCGGCTGAAATCCAATGAAATTGCGTGGTTGCAGACGATTCGTTTTGCAGACGGCCGTGAGCAGCAGAATACGGTCTATTCACGCTATAAGACGATTCCAAAGAATATTGCAATCCGCTACGGCACCGTTGCGTTGAACCGCTAACCCTCGATGATCTGCCGGCGTGAGAGCACGGCGGCTTTTTTTGATGAATACTTGTGAACCGGACTCTCCTGCGTCATGATGAACGCACTATGAAAAAGTCCCTCGCACTCATCGGTTCCGGTTTGCTCGTCCTTTCCCTCACTGCCTGCAGGGGTTCTGCGACGCCCGACGCGCCTGTCACGCAGGTGACGCCGCCGACAGGCATCCTCGGCATCTTTGAAGGCATTTTGCAGTCTGCGGGTATCAGCGTGTATACCGAGGGCACGCACAGATTGGAGAATCCGGCATTCGACGGCACTGTATTGCTGCTGAGTGAGTCGGTGGATTTGGATCCGTTCATCGGCATGCACGTGCGCGTCACAGGAGTCGCACGGCCCACGGTGGAACAAGGCGGAACAGTTGTTCGCGTCGCAGACATCGAAGTTGTTGAGTTTTCTTCTTCGTCGGCCTCCTCCGAAGAAGCGCCTGTGTTCGAGCCGGCCGCGGAGGACTCCTCCTCGGTCGAAGCGTCGTCCGTACAGTCATCGGAGCCTCCCGTGGCTGCTTCTTCCTCACCGCCCCCACCTCCCCCCCCACCACCCAAGCCTGCAGTGTCGTCGCGCGCCGCCTCCGTGAAAACCGTTTCCAGTATCCCTCCCCCGCCACCACCTCCGGCATCATCGGCGCCCTCTGTGGATGCGAAGACTGCGGCGATGGCAAAGGCCAGGGTGGATGCCTCCACATTCACGCAGTTGTTCTGTTCCAAATTCATTGGTTTCTGCGTGCCGCTGCATAAAAGCTGGTACTACAACAACTCCTTCGGCGCGGTGAGTCCCTATCTGTGGCACGTCGAATTGAGTTCGCAGGCGGTCGAAAATCCGGGCGACGGCACGATCGTCATCAACCTCGTATCGGGCCCCATCGAAGACGCAGCCGAAGAGGACGTCGTGCAGAAGGGCGACTTCGTCATCGGGTACCGGTCGTGGACGGGCAATCGCCATTTCCAGATCTCGGCTCCCGCGGCTCTCCGCTCCGCGGTGCAGTACATGACGGATAATCTTTCGGTGTATCAGGGCGAGACGGCGGGGTCGAATTCGTCGATCTGAAGTTCATACCATGTCTCTCCTCCGTTTCCTCGACCGGCGCAGGAACGCTCTTGACTCCGCATGGACTGTCTCGGCGGCTGACCGCGCGGAAGCCACAAGCAGGAAAGAGTATTATCCCCTTGTGGATACCCTGCGGCTCTACGCCGGATGGCTGATGGCGTGGTACTTCGTGATTTATGCATTGGGCACATATCAGTTTCTGCGCGAGCTGCCGTTCAAATCCGATGTGCTCTCACAGTTTTTTTCGTCCGGCCTCGTATTGCAGTTTTCATCAGCATCGTTTCTTTTCCTGCTCCTGAGCGAAATCCATAGCCGTCTCGGACGCGGCATCATGAAAGGAATATTGCTGACGCTTGCGGGACTTTTCTTCTTTGCGCTGTTTCGAGCCAACATCTGATTGTGGCTCGAGGCGCTGCGGCGCACCTCGGCATGACATACTTGAGCCTAAACGATGTCATGGTGAGGCGCTTTTGCCGCAGCAAAAGCCTCGAACCATAACCCCATGACTACAGCCCAAGTTGCTTCCGGATCGCATCTGCCTGCGACTGTTCCTCCTGCTTCGCGTTCTTCTGCACCATGAACGATTGCAGGTCGCGCCAGTCTTCGGAGTGCTTCTGCTCCAGCTTCATCAGCTGGAGGAGATGTTTGGGACTCAGCTCGCTGAACTTGCGCTTCTCGTCCTCCAGAATCTTCTGCAGTTCGTCGATCTGGAATTGGCTCAGTTTGGGGATCGCCTGGATGATGCGCCATTTTTCGTCGCGCGTGAGGGAAATGCTGCCTCTGAGCAGCGTCAGGAACTTCTGCGCGTCGAACGTGGTTTCGGGGTGCGCGGGAACTTCAACTTTTTCGTTGGTGAGCTTGCCCGTGATGGAACCGAAACGGTACTCCTTCACTTCGCCGAGAATCCGGATGTCTTCGTCGTCGTAGCCCATTTCCTTGGTCGCCGTGACGCCCGGAGGAGGAGGCGGCGGGCCGGAATCCTGCGGAATTGCTGCGTCATCGCCCTGACCGGCGCCCTGTCCACCCTGCGCTCCTGCTCCCACGGCACCTGCCGGCGGCCTCGGAGGTGTGGGCGGTGCCGCAAATACCTGTGTCGGGTCCAGACCGCCGTCCGGAACGGGATCGCCGGGACGGGGAGGTGGCGGCGGGGTCGGAGTTGGATCAGCCATGCAAAAACGGGAAAAAGCCGTATGAGTGTAGCAGGCGCCGCTGCATTGACAATGGTTTTCTCTACATCGGCGCCATGGCCGCTGCGGCGCTGTCAAAACTCTCTGCGTGACCCATTCCGAGCGCCCGCTCCGCTGCACGCCTCGCCCGCGAAATGATTTCGGGGCTCAAAAAACCTTCACCCTGCAGATCGGGAATGCCGCTCTGGCGTATGCCGAAAATTTCACCAGGTCCGCGGAGCTTGAGATCGATTTCCGCGAGCATGAAACCCGAGTCATGTTTTTCCATCGCCTTCAGCCGCGGTGAGCGCGCCTGCGTTTGCTGCGTGGTGAACAGGAAGCAATAACTCTTTTCATCTCCGCGTCCGACGCGTCCGCGCAATTGATGAAGCTGACTGAGGCCGAACCGTTCGGCACCTTCGATAATGATGATCGTCGCGTTCGGGACGTCGATGCCCACTTCGATCACGGAGGTAGAGACGAGGATGTCGCTCCTGCGGTCGCGGAATTCCTGCATGATGCGTTGCTTCTCTTCCGATGGCAACTTGCCGTGGAGCATTGCGATTCTGCGGCGCGGGAATTCGGCGCGCAGTCTTTTGACTTCGGCATCCACATTTTTCACTTCGCTGAGCTCAGCGCTTTCCTGAATAAGCGGACAGATGACGAAGACCTGGCTGCCTCCGTCGATCTGATGATCAATAAAGCGCTCCACCGTGCTCCGTTCGCTTGGCGGAACGGCTTTGGTATGGATCGGCCGGCGTCGGCCGGGTTTTTCGAGCAGAACGGACAAATCATGGTCACCATAGGCTGTGAGTGCGAGCGTGCGTGGGATCGGCGTGGCTGTCATGGAGAGGAAGTGCGGACTGCCCTTCTCGCGCAAACGCTCCCTTTGCATCACGCCGAAACGGTGCTGCTCATCCACGATCACGAGGCGGAGATCTTTGAACCGCACTTTCTCTTCAATCAGCGCATGTGTTCCGATGACGATGTCGACTGTTCCGGAAGCAACGCTTCGGCGGACCGCGTCTGCTTCGCTCATGGGCATGGAGCCTGTCAATAATGCAACGCGCGGCAACTGGAGGGGCACGGCATGCCGTGCCCCTGCCGCGTCAGGATGATTGTGAAGATACGTGTGCAAATTCAAGAGCAATCGCGTCACAGCTTCGGCATGTTGCCGCGCCAGCACTTCCGTCGGCACCATCAGCGCACACTGTCCGCCGTGGCGCACGACGTTTGCCATCACTGCGACCGCGACGAGTGTTTTGCCGGAGCCCACGTCACCCTCGAGCAAACGCGACATTGGTTCAGGTTTCTCCATGTCGCGGAGGATTTCGTAAATCGCAACTTTTTGACTGCCGGTCGGCGTGAATTTGAGCGAGTAAAACAGCGCGCGGATCAATTCGATATCCATCGGAGTCCGGAGCCTCTGCTGCGCATTACCCTGCCACTCGCGCTTGCGCTCCAGCGCCTCCACCTGCATCCCGTACATACGCTCGAATGCAAAGCGGTGAAAAGCTTTCTGCACGTCCTCCGCGCTTTTGGGGAAGTGCAGCGCCTGCACGGCATCGGCCCTGCTCATCAGCTTCTCTTCTTTCAGCGCGTCAGAAGGCAATGTTTCGGGTAGCAGTTTCGCCGCACCGCGGATGAGATGCATTTTTTCACGCAGCCAGCGCGTGCTGATGATTTCATGCTGTGGATAGACGGGTACGAGGCGCCCGCCGTGCAACAATGGACGATCCCCTTTCTCGAACTGCGGACTCTGGAATTGCAATTTCGCCCCATTGGCTGTCAGTTTCCCCGTGAGAACCACTTCGTCACCTT
Source organism: uncultured Candidatus Peribacteria bacterium (assembly GCA_964640805.1). Taxonomy (GTDB): domain Bacteria; phylum Patescibacteriota; class Gracilibacteria; order Peribacterales; family Peribacteraceae; genus CAYTEH01. The sequence goes on along the minus strand of CAZXIO010000021.1, from coordinate 10,449 downwards.
CGGTGAGCATGCGCTTCATGTGCGGCTGGTTGAACCAGATTGCATCGGCGCTGTCGCCTTCGGTATCGATGAACCGGGCGGTCACAATTTGCTTCCCATGCCGAGTGCGAACCAGCTTGATCTTGTCGAGCACACCGCGCACCGTCACCTTGGAATCGATCTCGGCGCTTGAAAGAGTCTGCATCTGCGTCAGGTCCTCATGTGCCCGCGGGAGGTACAGCAGCAAATCTTCGACGGTGCGGATGTTCATTTTTTCGAGCGCCTCAATAAAGCTCTCCGTCGTGCGCAATACTTTGCCGAGGGAGGTCGAAAGCTCCATATATTTGAGTATACCTTTTTGATCGCAAAAGCCGCTCAAAACTGCTACAATGTCCCTATGGCTGATTTCATGACAACCATTGCCAAGCATCAGGATTTGTCGGAGGCGGCGCAGAAGAAGGCGGGTCAGGCGGCGGGTGACGACATGGGAGCTGATCATAAGATGTTTCTTGCGACGCTCATCGCCATGATCGATAGCAAGGAGATCGACCCCTACCGGACGGAGTCGTTTTTGCACAAGCCCGAGTACGAGAAGCTCGACGAGTTGTCGCGGTCGAAGATCGATCTGTCACTCGTGAACATGGCCGATCAGATCCGCAGGATCGAATGGTTCTTCCGCAGTAAGACGACGCCCAACGCCTCGCCGGAACTCCAGACCATGATCGAGCACCTGTGGCAGATGAAGAGCAGAGTGGAGGATAAATATGGTGATGTTCTTAAGTTTTGATGCTTTGTCATGCTGAGCTTGCGAAGCATGAACAAAGATCATGGTGTCTCCTTCGCAGGCTCAGGATGACATCCACTGAATTCTTGGATCACCCTTCCACCATGTCATCTGCCTTTTGGCGTACTGCCGCGTCTTCGCACTGATGTCTTCCGCGAGCACATCAAGATCGTTTCTTCCTGAGTTCAGATACTCCATGATCTCCCGATATCCGTGACTCTTCATGCCTGGATCGCATGGTCCGTATCCTTTTGCAATCAATGCGCTCACTTCCTCCATCCATCCATCGTTCAGGAGTTTTTTTGTCCGCTCATTGATCCGTCGCACAAGTTCATCGCGCGAGCGCTCAATACCGATCACGAAAAGATCGTACGGGCAATCCGATTGATGACGGAGATCGGAGGGCTTTTTGCCGCTCAGTTCATACAATTCCAGTGCACGGATCACGTAGGGTTTGTTTTGCTGCGGAATTCCTGCCGCGGCTTCGGAGTCAATACCGGTCAACCGCCCGTGAAGCGTCACTCCCCCATCCTGATCGTACTCAGCCTCCAGACGTTCACGAAGCACAGTGTCCGATCCCACGGGGAACGCAAGTCCATCAATCACGGCGCTGATGTAGAGCATCGAGCCGCCAACGAGCACCGGCGTCTTTTTGCGGTTCAGACTATCGTCGATTGTCCGGAGTGCCTGATCGCGATACCACGCGGACGTCACTTCTTCTTTCGGATCCAGCACGTCGATCAGGTGATGAGGAATCCCCCGCATTTCGTCAGGCCGGATCTTTGCCGTGCCGATATCCAGATGACGGTAGAGCTGACGCGAGTCGGCGTTGATGACCTCAGCTCCTGATATTTCGGCTGCCACATCGAGAGAAAAATCCGTTTTTCCCGAGGCTGACGGGCCCAGAATAACGATCAACGGACGTGACGCCGAGGAAATGAATTCCCGAAGCCGTTTATAGAGATGTGAAGTATCCATGACTACCGTAAAAGCCTGAAAAACGCTATCATAGAAGTGAACAGAAAGCGTCCACATTCTATCTACTGCCGTTCCCTCTCTCCCATGCATCCCCACATCCAGTCGATTGCAAAGCACATCAGCCGCGGCGGCGTCAGCCCCATGAACTTCATCATTCCGACGGTGATCGAGAAGACGCAGTTCGGCGAGCGCGTGTACGACATCTACTCGCGCCTGCTCGAGGAACGAATCATCTTCCTCGGTACGCAGATCAACGACGACGTCGCAAACGCGATCATTGCGCAGTTACTCTTCCTCGAAAAAGAGGACGCAAAGAAAGACATCACCCTCTACGTAAACTCCCCCGGCGGTCAGGTGACCTCCACGATGGCGATGTACGACACTATGCAGCACGTTGCGCCCGACATCTCCACCGTGTGTCTTGGCATGGCAGCCTCCGGCGGCGCGATCATTCTGATGGGCGGAGCCAAGGGCAAGCGCCTTGCGCTGCCGCACAGCGAAATCATGATTCACCAGCCTCTCGGCGGCACCGAGGGTCAGGCCACCGACATCGCGATCCACGCCGAGCACATCATCGGCACCAAGAACCTCTTGAACGAGCTCATCGCGAAGCACACCGGCAAGAAGCTCGAACAGGTGAAGAACGACACCGAACGCGACAAGTTCATGAGTGCCAAGGAAGCGCTCGCGTACGGGCTGATCGACAAGATCATTGTGAAGTCGGCTTCGACGAAGTGATGGCACACGCTGGTAACCTACAAGAATGTCACCCTGAGCCTGCCCTTCGCCCGCTCAGGATAAACTCCGGGCGACATGGCGATGTCTATGGTTCGCAAGCTCACCATGACATCGGGTATTCTGGTGGCATGTTTGAATTACTAAAAACATCTCCGCTGGGCCGTCGCGGAGTCGTCACGACACCTCACGGGAAGATCCAAACGCCATTCTTTATGCCTGTGGGAACCGCGGGCGCAATGAAAGGAGTCACGTTTGAGGACCTGAAGACGCTTGGAGCCGAAATTCTGCTCTGTAACACGTATCACCTGCATCTGCAGCCCGGAGAAAAGATTGTGGAAGAAGCCGGCGGACTGCACGCTTTCACGGGCTGGGACCTGCCGATCATCACCGATTCCGGCGGATTTCAGGTCTTCTCGCTCCGAGCCATCAATAAGATCAGCGACGAAGGCGTCCATTTCCGCTCACACCTCAACGGCGATCCCCTCTTTCTGGGCCCGGCAGAATCGATGCGCATTCAGCATGCGCTCGGCGCCGACATCATCATGTGCTTCGATCAGTGTCCTCCGTCCACTGCGAAGAGATCGGAGATTCAAGCGGCCGTGGATCGAACGCTCAAATGGGCTCAAACCTGCAAAAAATTTCATGCGGCCTCCGGATCAAAACAACTTCTCTTCGGAATCGTCCAGGGCGGGCTGGAGCGTGATTTGCGCGAGAAATGCGCACAGGAACTGCAGGCCATCGGGTTCGATGGATACGCGGTGGGCGGCCTTGCCGTGGGTGAATCGGAGTCCGAGATGCATTCGGTGCTGGATGACGTTTGCCCGCATCTGCCCGAAGATAAGCCCAGATACCTGATGGGAGTGGGCAAAATTGAGCAGCTGAAAACCGCAGTGGCAAAGGGCATCGATATGTTCGACTGTGTTGCGCCCATGCGGGAGGCGCGGCACGGGACGGTGTACCTGAGTTCGGGCCAGCGACTGCGGATACTTTCGCAGGAATTTGAACACGATCATTCCGTGATTGATCCGGATTCGCCGTCGCCGCTCAGTCAAAAACATCTGAAGAGTTACCTCCGGCACCTGCTCAAAGTTGGTGAGAGGTATGGCGAGACGATCGCGTGCATGCAGAATCTGGGAGTTACGCTAAAGACTATGCGGGATCTGCAGGATGAGATTTAGTTGTCATGGTGAGCTTGCGAACCATAGACTTCGCGATGTCGCCCGGAGTTTATCCTGAGCGGGCGAAGGGCAGGCTCAGGATGACAATTACGCCTTGATGCCCGTGATCTCGATCTCGGTGTAGTGCTGCTTGTGGCCCTTTACGCGGCGATGACGCTTGCGACGCTGGAACTTCTGGATGCGGATTTTGTCGTACCTGCCGTGGTTCAGGATCTTCGCTTCGACGCTGATACCCGAAAGAAGCGGAGTGCCGATTTTTACGTCGTCTCCATCGGCAAGGAGGAGCACTTTGTCGAATGACAGCTTCGTATCGGTCTCCCCTTCGTGCAGAGGAACTTTCAGCTTCATCCCCGTCTCGACTTTCTCCTGTGTGCCGGCGATATCGACGATTGCAAACATGTGAGGTGTCCCGCGTGGCAAAAGCCTTTACGCGGCCGAACGAGTGTAGGTAAATGCCACACAAGCAGCAAGTATAAATAGGGCCGGAAAAATGTAACGATTCAATATCATCTGTGATTCTGATAGAATGGAACACAGCGCGTTGGGGAGTCCCACCTTCGCAATCCCCCTTCGCCTCCGGGCTACGGAGGACAGGTCGGGCTACGGCGGGCAGGCGCCAAGTGGCCCCCGCAAAAGCTTTTTGTCTACATCGTTGGGGAGTCGCCAAGTGGTAAGGCAGGGGCCTTTGAAGCCCCCATTCCATGGTTCGAATCCATGCTCCCCAGCCAACCAAAGGCACCCGACCGCCGTGCCCTTTTCAGCAAGAGCGGTACATATCTGACAATACTCAAGTTCCGTTTATCATTGAAAACTGTTAAGGTCTGAGTATGAATTTCGTAGTATTTGGCATTGTGATCTTGGCGTTTCTCATACTTTCACCTGCTCTCTGGTTTGCGAGAAAGAAATCTTGGCTCCCTCATGTATATCTTTGGTGTAGAGATGGACTGTGGGGAGTCTGGGCATATGCGTTCATTGTTGTTGCGTCACTCATTCTCGGAATCATTATAACAAATCTCACTGGCACTCTTTATGTTGTTTATTCTCTTATGATCTTCGCTTTTCCATCAGGATTTATGCCCGATTTAGGGAATTGTCTACTCAATGGTTTTGATGTCTATCATGCAGATTGCGATGTGTTTCCGGGAGCACTTACAAAAATATTTCTCCTCAATGGTTGTTTGTATTTCCTGATTGCTGTAATCGTTGGAAAAGTCATAAGACAACTGAAGCACGGTTGATTGGATACAGACCGTACTGCCCTCATACCTCCGAATTCCGACCCTCAACAACCTTGTCTGGGACTCAACTGCAAAGTTCACGACCGTTCCGCTCAGCCATAAACAACTCGCTTGCCTCCCCCTCATCCAATGGAAACAGTGTTGTACATCATCGGTGCAGTTGCAGCCGTGACTGTCATTGTTCTTGCTGTTGTTGTTTTTGGCATCCCCGGATGGGTACCATCTGATCGTAAACCCGATAGAGAAACAATCACTGCTGTCGCTTTGATTCTGGGATTGATTGTCCTTCTCATTATTGCAGGAGTCATCTGGGAAATACTGACAAAATAGGACATCCTCAAACAAGCAATAGTAAGTACTTTTTGGCTTATTGTAGGGCTAATTTAATAGTTGACAATAAAAATATTAATAGTACTATGTAATACTTTACAAAACACGTGAAGGATTGTTTCCTCTGCTTCCCTCCTCCTGCGTATGACGCACTTTCGCTCCGTTGTTTCTGCCACTGCCGCAGCGTTGCTCGCGGCGCAGCTTTCGATGGGCTCTGCAGCTTTTCTTGGAATCGAGCAGGCATTTGCCGATACGGTCGGAAACGTGACAGTCACGCAGAGCGCTCCCGCTACGGTGCGTCCTTCGACAGCGCTGCAATATTCCGTCACAGTCCGAAATCAGGGAACTGCGCCGATCACCGGACAATTGACCGACAATATCGGATCGATTTCTTCGTACGTGACATTTAGCCCCGCACAGAGCAACTCTTCCACGCACACCAGTTCATGCACAAAGAACGCGAGCGATCCGGTGCAGTGCACGCCCGTCACCATCGCGGCCGGCGGCATTGCAGTTTTTCTGTTGTCCTTCAACGTCAACGTAACAGCTCCCTGCACGGGAACGCTCCAAAACTCCGCTCAGTTCCAGATCACCGGAGACGGCAGCGTGAACGCCAATACGGTCACAACCACTCTTCAGTGTCCCGATTTGACCGACCTGAAGATAGAGAAGACGGGGCCCTCCGGCGTGCAGCGCGGCGGGGTGATCATCTACACCATTTCGGCCGTGTACGTGTCGGGCGGCATCGCGACGAACGTCACGGTGCAGGACCCGTTCCCAGCCGGTCTGATCTTCAACGCCTCGCAGAGCGATGTTTCGTGTCGTCAGCAGAACGATTTGATCATATGCTCCACGGCCTCCCTTGGGCCCGGCAACGGTCGCAAAGACTTCCTGATGGCCTTTGACGTTCCAAGTAGCTTTGCCTGCAACAGCGTCATCAGCAATACGGCTGCCATCTGCAAGGCCGACCAGGATGATCCCAACCCCGGAAACGATATCTTCAACGGCACAGTGCAGACTGTGGTGCTCTGCAACCAGACCGGCCTCACGATCACGAAGACCGACAACCGCACGACGGTGCAGCCCGGCGAGACCCTCACCTATGCAATCACGCTTACGAACCCTGCCGCTCAAGCAACGACGGGAACGGTCACGGATACCCTTCCCACGGGTCTCAGCTTCGTGTCCGCCTCCGATGGCGGCTACCTGAGCGGCCAAACCGTCAACTGGAGCAATATTTCGGTGCCCGCCAATGCGAGCAAAACCATCACGGTGCAGGCGACGGTCAGCCAGTCGCTCAGTAACGGTACGGTTCTCACCAACACCGCCAACGTCAACGGCTCGGCAAGTGCGTCGGATACGACGACGGTTTCCGTTACGGCGGCCCAGCTAACCGTCTCGAAGACGGACAACCGCACGACGGTGCAGCCGGGGGAGACACTCACCTACTCCATCACGATCCACAATGCGTCCGTCCAGACTGCCACGGTGAACGCCGCCGACGTGCTGCCGTACGGCGTCAGTTTCCTCTCGGCTTCCGACGGAGGCTCGGCGAACGGCCAGACGGTCACCTGGAGCAACCTCACCATCAACGGATACGGCAACCGTACGGTCACGGTGCAGGCGCGCGTGAATGACACGCTGAGTAACGGGACGGTCATTACGAACACGGTGAACCTCACCGGAGCCTCGACTGCCTCCGCCAGTGACTCTACGACGGTACAGGTGACGACAGCTCAGCAGCTGACGATCGACATCACCGACGACACCGATCCCGTGCCGGCAGGTGAAATACTCACGTACACGATACGTGTCACAAACCCCGCCTCCACAACCCAAACGGTGAATGTGAACCAGACGCTGGATCAGGCAGTCAATTTCCTCTCCGGATCCGATAATCCCCAGAGGTCAGGTACCTCGCTCACCTGGTATGCGGCCACCATTCCGGCCCGCGGCACGAAGACGTACACAGTCACGGTGCGTGTGGACCCCGATGCGTTTGACGGCCAGTCACTGCGTTCCCGGGCTTACACGGGCAACGCGAGCGACGAAGAACTCACGCGTGTGATCCGGGCCGGCGACGAAACCGAGTGCAACGACGGTCGCGACAACGACTACGACGGCCGGACCGACTTTCCGCGAGATCCGGGCTGCTTTAGCCGCGACGACAATGATGAGCGCGATTCGCTGCCGCCTCCGCCGATTGGTCAGACGCTGCTCACGGTGCAGAAGCTGGCTGACCGCGGCGAAGCGCATCCGGGCGAACAGGTGAACTACACGATCACAATCCGCAACCTCAGCAACTCCGTTGCACCGGCCGTTCTTGTGGAAGACATCTTTCCGACGTACCAGATGACGATCGTGGATCCATCATCGGGCATACTCTCGGGAGACCGCATCATCTGGAACATTCAGACGCTTGGTCCGAGTGAAGTGAGGACGATCACGCTGCGCGCCCAACTCGCATGGAATCTGGGCTCCGGCACAGCTGTCCAGAACTCCGTGAGGGTGAGTGCCCCAGGTATGCCCACGCCCGTGAACGCCATTGCAACCATTCAGATTCCGTACCGTTCGCCGGTGACGGGTGCCGACGACTTTGCGGGCTCACTCGAAAACACCTCCGCATTCCTGCGACCGCTCACCGGGGGCACGGCATCGGTAGGAAATATGGCGGGACTCCTCAGCACCATCGCGGGCATTGCCGGCGTCGCGGCGGGAGGGTTCTTCTCACGCAGGTATTTCCTCTGAAATCACCTTTCATAATTTTAGAGTCTGTCAACTGCTGTTGTAGCCATCTGAAGACGCAAAAAACCCCTTGAACAGGGACTCTTGTGCATATTTACAAATTGGTCATAGATAGTTTCATAGCAGAAAGTAAAACGTATTGACACAAAAGTCCAATAAGGTAAAAATCATACCTTTTTGCCGAGTTTCAGTTCTGGTTTCTTGCATCATTTCCTTTCACCCGTATGAAGCGCGTTCGCATTGCGGTTTCCGCACTCGTCACCACCCTCATTGTAATCTCACAGATGCCGGGGCTCAGGATCGGCGTGTGGCAGGCCTTCGACGCCGCCCCTTCTGCACATGCGGCGGCAGTTGTAAGCGTTACAAAGAGCGCCCCGTCGCAGGCTCATCCCGGTCAGACAGCGCAGTACTCGATCGTCGTGCGCAACAACGACACGATCAATGTGACGGGGGAACTCGAGGATCCCGTGATGACTTTCACGCCACATCTGACTCTCATTCCCGCACAGAGCAATTCCCCGACGCACCCGGGCGTACAGTGCGCGCAGGATCCCAATGGACTCGTCAGCTGCTCTCCCGTCACCTTGAGCCCCGGGCAATTCGCAACATACATCCTGACGTTCAATGTGAGCGCGAATGCCCCTTGTACGGGCTCCTACAGTAATTCTGCCAATTTCGAGATGGACGCCGGCGCAGGCACCGTGAGCAGCAACACGACCACGACGAGCTTCACGTGCCCGCCGCAGGTGGACCTGAAAATCGAGAAGACCGGCCCCTCGACCGTCGCCCCCGGCGGCGTCATCGTCTACACCGTTTCGGCCGTGCACGTCTCGGGCGGAACCGCAACGAACGTGATCGTGCAGGATCCCCTTCCATCAGGCGCAGTCACCTTCAACCCCGGCCAGAGCGATGCCTCGTGCCATATCGATTCGGGGCTCATCGTCTGTAGCACGCCTAGCCTTGCACCGGGGGCACGCAAGGACTTCGCCATCGCGTTCACCGTCTCCACAAACGCTGCGTGCAATAGCGTCATCAGTAACACCGCCGCGATATGCAAGAGCGATCAGGACGATCCGAATCCCAGTAACGACGTCTTCAACGGCTCGGTCAGTACCACCGTTACCTGCCCGCCCCAGGGCGCCGACGTGTCTGTCGTAAAGACCGGGACGACGACAGTCACTGCCGGCGGCGTTGCGAGCTATACGGTCACAGCTACGAACGCAGGCCCCGGCCCCGCTACGAACGTCGTCATCGCAGACGTCGTTCCCGCAGCAGGCCTCGCGTTCAACTCCACCCTAAGCTCCGCCGGCTGCGTCCTCAATGGCAACCAAACGTCGGTTCTGTGCAATAACTTCAACTTGAGCCCCGGCCAAAGCAGGAGTTTTACGATCGCTTTCAATGTTCCGCTTCCCGCCCAGTGCAGCCCGTACGTCATCAACAACAAGGCGACGGTGAGTACCTCGACGACCGACAACAACCCGGCCAACAACATCAGCCAGACCATCAGCACCTCCGTCACGTGTCCCGTGACGCCGCCCCAGTGCAGTGACGGCGTGGACAACAGCGACCCAGAAGACACGTTGGCGGATTTCAATGATCCGGGCTGCTACACAAACGGCGTCTACAATCCGAACGACAATGATGAAACAGATAACGCGCTGAGCGCTAATGTGGGCATTTCGAAGACCGGCCCCTCGTCGGTCACCCGCGGTGACGTCGTGAGTTACGGCGTCTCCGTCACGAACGCCGGACCCAATGCTGCAACGAACGTGGTTGTCTCCGACGCCATCCCCTCCGGTCTCATCTTCAATGCCAGCCTGAGCTCCGCCGGCTGCGTCCTCAATGGCAGCCAAACATCGGTTCTGTGCAACAACTTCAATCTTGCGGTGAATGAAACGCGGACGTTTACGATCGCGTTCAACGTCCCGACAGTCAGTACCTGCAGCACCGGCTTGGTTCAAAACCATGCAACAGTTTCAACCTCCACGACAGACCCGGTGAGCTCCAACAACACCTCCAACACGGTCACGACAACGATCAACTGCCCCGTTCCCACGCAGACGACGCTCACACTGCAGAAGTCCGCTCCCACCACGATCCAGCGACCGGGAACCGTGAGTTACACAGTCGTCGTGTCCAACACCGGTCCGATCGCCGCGCAGAACGTGGTCGTCACGGATCCCGTTCCGTTCGGCCTTACATTCCAGCCCTCGGGATCGCATTCGGCGTGCGCGCTCCAAGGCTCCGATGTCGTCTGCTCGGTCGGCACGCTGCCCGCAGGCCTCGCCCTCACATTGACGATCAACTTCACTGCTGCATCGGCTGATCCCTGCAGCCAAACGACGGTGCAAAACCGTGCGTTCGTCACAAGCAATCAGTCGAGCTTCGTGCAGAGCCAGACGGTGAGCACGACGATCACGTGTCCCCAGTCGACCAATGCAGACGTCTCGGTGCAGAAGACAGGGCCTCTGAGTGTGAA
>CAZXIO010000020.1:0-17517 GCA_964640805.1 uncultured Candidatus Peribacteria bacterium | reverse complement strand
TCGGGACGTAGCTCAGTTGGCTAGAGCGCTTGCATGGGGTGCAAGAGGTCGCTGGTTCAAGTCCAGTCGTCCCGACCAGAGGAAAAACTTCCACAAACCCTTGGACAGAGAATCATCTGCGAATGACCTCGCCGTAGCTCGCAAGCGAAGGCGGGTCGCCCCGACCATTCGTCGCCCCGCACCTTTGCGAAAAGTGCCGGGCTCCTCATGCCAAGCCACCTTGGAGAAAACGCGCCTCAAAGATCAAAAATACGCTCTCAGCGGAGGCCTTTTTCTGCCCTCCCGTAGGCCAAACTTGACTTTGTAATTCCTCTTCATTTGTCAAATTTTGCCTCCCAGAAGCGCTTCCGGGCACCCCCATTGAGGGGGAGGCAATAAAGGGGACTTATGAGCTTCTGGAAGCCATTCTAGAACTCGTCTTGCGCCCTTGCTTTCCCGATCTTCGCGAGTAAGATGGTTCACCAATGGACCAAGACCCCCCTCGTCTGTTCGCACGGAAAAATAATGAATCAACGGCTGCCTCCCATGGCAGCATCGACCGCCTGGCGTTTTCTTTCGTCATGAGCAACACACACCCTCTGCGACCGGCGCAGTTTTAGTCTTTTCTCCTCTGTATGGAACCAGTGAGCTTAGGACTTTCTTCCCATCAAAAAGAGCGCGTGCGCCTCGCTGACGACGGCGCCGATGCCGAGCCACCCTTACGGGCACCGGTTGTGAGGTCCGTATTTCTGCAAAAAGAGGAGGTGATACACCGGTTTGACCGGTCATCCAAAGCGAAACTGGACCGGCTTCGGGCCGCGGTCCTTGCGCGTAGGCCGATTTTCAAAGAGATCATTGTTCAACATGGAGCTAAAAGTGTCCGAACCTACGTTCGCGAATACGTCGAATCCCAGCGGAAGCCCGTGGATGCCGGCCGTCAGGAGGAATTCCTCGCCGCGTTCTTCGCCGAATGCTGCGAGAGGCTCGGGGCGGCCGTGGCAAAGAGTGCTACGAACCAGCTACGGAAGTACTATGGAGCATCCACCATGGATCACTGCGGGCCCCTGTACCATCCCTGGTCGTTCAATTTTAATCTGATTGTCGCAGATATCTGCCACGAGAGCCCCGATCCTCTGCTGCAGAACGTCATCACGCTCTCGTTCTCAAACGTGTCTCTCAATAACTTCTCTTTTCCGCGTGGCGTCTCATTTAATGCCGAGAACGCAAGCGGCGAGAACGCAGCTCACCGCCTGACCTTCTATCCGAGCAAAATGAGTCCCTATCCGGTGTTCAACATGCGCCCGTACGGGAAGGGTGAAATCGAACAGATGAAAGCATCTCTTAATCAAAAAGTGCAGCAAGGAGACGTTCTCGTTCCCGAGGCCGCCGTGATGCACGGTGTAATTGATGAAGTGTTTGGATCGCAGCAGGTGTTTGGGTCCTCCACGTACGCCGAGCAGATCACGAAGATCAACTACGCTCTGTGGAACCGGTTGTACCGGCGCGGGAAGGGCAAAAAAGTGCAGTTCATTTACCTCGAACAAGAATCGCTCGTGCGCAGGCTGCTGCTGAAAAACCATTTCCCTTGCAATTCCAAGTTGAGCACGTGGATTCTGGATACGGCTCCGGTCACTTCCTTCATGCGTCATTTTGACGGAGTGCATGATTGTTTTTCCTGCGACTCGAAGAAAGGCACGTACCTCTTCTGGGCCCTGCCGCAGGGCAGCAAGCGTCGCCTGTCGCTCTGGAAAGACGGTGATTTCCTGGTGTCTCAGGACGGCACGTACCGCGTGGCGCTCACTGAGGATGCCCTTTCGCAGGCGCTGACTGCCCGTGAACTGATTCCCAGCACCATGCTCTCGCTCGTCCTTCTCTCGTTCTACTACGGGTTGCATTGTTTCGGGGGCATGGGGCAGGTGAGTTACCTGCCCGAAATGAAGGAAGCATATCTCCGCATGATGGAAGAACAGGGAGATTCTTTGAGCAGGGATGTCTGCAAAGAGCTTCCCACCAAAAGCCTCGGTGGCGAAGTGACCGTGGCATTCCTGCAAACCGCCTGCGGCGATCTGGTCCCCGCAACCGCGTTGGATTTCCTGTTGTACCAATCCCCTGAAACCATCGATGCGATTGGAGAACTGGCCGCTCGCACGTCGCTTGCCGACTCGCTCGATCCCACATTGCCGACCGAGTACCCCATGCTCTACATCGGCGACGAACGGGAATTGGATTTGTTTTCCATGACGGCCGGGGAAATCACCCGCGTGCTTCAGACCGGCGGAAAGCTCCAGGCGACACTCCAAATGTCCGGAGCCCCTCCTGCCCGTTCCGCGCAGGACGATGTGCGCACGCCTCAGTCAAGTCTGCCGTTTGCCTTCCCATCATTTTCCGCGGCACCGAAACTGGCGTATGCCCGGGCGCATGCCATGCCGCCGCCGGTATGACGCTTGCGGAACTGGAAACGCGGCTGCGTCCCGTCATACTGGAAGACCAACCTCTTTTCAGGGAGTACGCGCGGCGCTACCCCACGGACGTCTGTCAGATGACATTTCCGAATATGTTCCTGTGGGCACAAAGCAGAAGCCATCGCTTCGCGGAAATCGACGGGCATCTGGTCGTGGCGTTCCGGAAGACCGGAGAGGAAAGAAAATTCTACCGGCCCATCGGCCCGGAACCGGACAAGATCATTCGCGCGCTGAATGAATCTCACGGCGGGCTATCGTGGATGTATCTGGATGAAAAAACAGCGCAGAAGCTTGCTTCGTCCGGTCTTCCTGTCAGTTTTGAGGAGGACCACTGCGATTACGTATACACGATTGCGGATTTGATCAATTTGCCCGGCACGAAATATTCCACCAAGCGCAACTATATACGGCGGCTGGAAAAGCACCGGCCGGAACTGGTCGACCTGTCCGGATCAAGCAAGGACGACTGCCGGGGCCTCTGGGAGCGTTGGCAGGCCTCGCACCTCACGCCGCAGGCACCCTCGGTGCTGGACAACGTGGCGGCTCTAGACAGCGCATTCGATCATTTCGAGCAACTCGGCCTGCTGGGCGTCGGTGTCCGCGTGCAGGGGAAGCTAGAAGCCATTGCCATCGGCGCCCCGCTCAGAGGCGGCATGTTCGACGAGGGTTTCGAGCTCACAAGCAATGCGTACAAGGGGCTGTATCAGTATGTGCTGCATGAGTTTGCGAAGAAGATTCCGTCATCCTTCACCCTCCTCAATCGTGAAGAAGACGTGGGCATCGCATCCCTGCGGGAAGCCAAGCAGGGCTGGCATCCGGCGTATCTGGTGAAGAAGTATGCGCTCGACGCCCAGGCGCCCTGATTCCGTTACGGTTTGACGAGGTTCGCCGCTGCATCCAGATTCACCCCGACGTTGTGGGTCAACGTATTCGTGTACGTGTGGTACAGCGCGAGACCGAAGGCTTTCTATTCCCTCACGCCAGCCACTTCTCCGCGTCCGGATAAATGGTTGAGCGGTGCCCGATCAATTCAACGTGCACGGTATTTCCTTCAATTCGGTAGATAACGCGGTATTCCCCGATACGCAGGCTCCAGAAACTGAACAGGGGGCTGCGCAGAGGTTTTCCGAATATTTCGGGGTGTATGCTCAGCTTTTGCTCGATGACGAAATATATGCGCCGTCGATCCTGTTTCGGGATCTTCAACATTCTTTTCCGATCAATCCGCCTGCCGAATTCTATCCCGTATGTCATAGAAGACCCTTCCAAAACTCCTCAGAGGATATGTATCCTTTGCTGTTTTTTACACGTTCCTCCGCGATCTTCAAGAAATATTCATCCTCCGCCAATTCCATCGCCTGTTCGATCAACTGCACGGCTTTCGTCGCCTGCGGCACCTCATCCCTCAGGGAGATCTTCTTGAGGAAGATGGCGATGTCCTTTGGAAGCGTGATGTTCAGACGCTGTTTCTTGGTCGGCATGCTCTAAGTGTACCACCGGTGTATCACCTGCGCAACTGCATGATCGGCTCTCTTTGCCTTGGCTTCGGAGCCACGCTGTGCTTCCATACACCCTTTCTCCTCCTATATTTGACAATAAGTCATAAATATTGGCCTTGGAACAAATATGATTTTATGCTACAATAACATGAATTAGTCAAATGCCCATCAACCCTCTCTCCGCACAGGCAGCCGCACAGGCGATCGCAGAGCACCAGCGTATCCTCGTGATCCCGCACGCGAACGTGGATCCCGATGGCATCAGCTCCGCGCTCGTGTGCTACGAAATGTTTAGGGCTCTCGGGAAGGACGTCACCGTCATCTGCCCCGATACCCCTCCCGAGTCGCTCAAGTTCCTTCCGGGATTCGAGAAGCTCAGCCGCGAAATCGCCGAGAGCCAGAATTTCATCATCACGGTGAGTCTCGATGAAGGCGTCGAAATCGACAAGCTCCGCTACACCGTCGAAGACAAAAAAGTGAACATCATCGTCGTGCCGAAGAAGGGCAGGATCGCGGGCAGGCAGATCAGCTTCGGGGAAGGGGAGCGGCAGTACGATCTGATCGTTGCTGTGGACACGGCCGATCTCGCACTGTTCGGTCCCGTCTATACCGATCACGTGGATTTGTTTTCGGAGGTGCCGATCCTCAACATCGATCATCACATCAGCAATACCGGCTACGGGCAGATCCAGCTGATCGACCCCACGGCCGCGAGTGCCACCGAGGTCCTCTACAATTGGTTCCTGAGCCAGCCGGAGTGGAAGGAGAAAATCACCGCAGACATGGCCACGCTGCTCCTGACGGGCCTCATCACCGACACCCGCAGTTTTCAGAACCCCAACACGACGCCACGCTCGCTCGAAGTGGCCGCGCAGCTGCTGGAACGCGGCGCGCGACAGCAGGAAATCATCCAGCAGATTTACAAGACGAAGCCTCTCAGCACGCTCAAGATCTGGGGCAGGGCGCTCAATCGCATCCAGATGGACCCGGCAGCCGGCATCGTCTGGTCTTCGATCAGCAGAGAAGACCTGCAAGAGATGGAAGCGAGCAGCAGCGAGACGCACGGGATACTCGATGAACTCATTTCGACGATTCCCAATGCCGATGTTCATGTTCTGTTCACGGAGGTGGAAGAGGGTGGACTCAAAGCAAGCATGCGGTCCTCAGCCGCGATCGATTCCAGTAGGCTTGCGGGTGAAGCATTCGGCGGCGGAGGCCACGCACGCGCGGCAGGCTTCAGAGTGAAAACGTTCGACAACTTCCAGCTGCAGGTGCTCGAGTGTGTGAAGAAGCTTGTGGAAGGGATGAAGAAGCAGAGGGAAGAAAATGATGCCCCCGGGGCTCCAGACGCCGGACTTCAGCCAGAAGAAAGTGGAAAGAGAAAAGAGGAAAGTGCGGTTACGAAAACAGCAGACCAACCGTTGCCCGTCAAAGCAACGACTCCAAGTACCGATGTCGTTCAGTCGATCTCGAACGGAACGCCTGCCCGGGGGACGGATGTGGTTGATAATTTGACGAAATAGCTTAGAGTAGGGGTGGTCATTATCTTTCCCCGTAATTTTCATGCGCCTCGTGCAGGTGGCAAAAGCATTGGGTATGACAGGACAAGAACTGCGCCATGAATTGTCGCAGGTCAATTTCGGCGTGAAGCCCACCGACCGGGAGGTGCCCGATACGATGGCGCGCGGGATCATGCGCTTCGTGGCGAACAAGAAGGGGATCACGGTGGATATCGATGCCGCTATGGGATCAACGGGGGCGGAGGACGACGAAGAAAACGACGTGCAGACTCCCGCTGCCGCAGCACCGGCACCGGAGGTTCAGCAGCCGGCGAAGCCCGATGCGGGCGTGCATGTATTGCGCAAGCTCTCGCTCGACGATGTTCCCAAGGAAGCGATCCGCCGCCAACAGGTGATTGCGGCAAGGCAGAAACCCACAAAGGCGGAGCTGGAGGAGCGCAGGCGCGAAGAGAAGCTCCTTGCACCCCGCAAGACTGCCCAGTCGCACGATCAACAACAGATTAAAAAGAAGGACGGAAAAGTCATGCTCCCCGATAGCATTTCGGTGAAGGAACTGGCCGAGAAGACGGGTTTCCAGGTGCCCGTGATCATGCAAACCCTGATGCGTAATGGCGTCATGGCCACGATCACGCAATCGATCGATTACGATACCGCCGCCATTGTTGCCACGGAGCTCGGGATCGAAGTGCAGCGTGAGGAACGTGCGGCCAAGGCGGAAGATCTCCTCAGCCGCAATCTTACAGAACTCCTCAAAGACGAGCCCGAGAAGCTGAAGCCCCGGCCCCCGGTGGTGGTGGTAATGGGTCACGTCGACCACGGCAAGACGGCGATTCTGGACGCCATCCGGAGCACCGATGTCGTGTCGCAGGAGGCGGGCGGCATTACGCAGCATATCGGCGCGTATCAGGTGGAACACGAATTCGACGGCAAGTGGCGCAAGATCACGTTCCTCGATACGCCCGGGCACGAGGCGTTCACCGCCATGCGCGCCCGCGGGGCGCAGCTCACCGACATCGTCATTCTCGTGGTGTCCGCGGAAGAAGGCGTGAAAGCCACGACGATCGAGGCCATCAATCACGCCAAAGATGCCGACGTTCCCATCATCGTCGCCATCAACAAAATGGATAAAGAACGCGCGGATGCTGATCGCGTGAAAGGCGAGTTGGCGGGATACGGATTGCAACCGGAGGAATGGGGCGGTACGACGCCCTTCGTCCTGTGCTCCGCCGTCACCAAGCAGGGGATTCCCGATCTCCTCGATCACATTCTCCTCATCACCGATATCAAAGAATTCAAGGCGAACCCCGATCGTGGCGCCGTGGCGACCGTCATCGAAAGCCATCTGGATAGTTCTTTGGGACCGCTTGTCACCGTTGTCGTGAATGCGGGAACGCTTCGCGTGGGGGATATCTGTGTATGCGGAGGCACCACCGGCCGCGTGAAGGCTCTGATGGATGCCAAGGGAGTGCGCCTGAACGAAGTGCTGCCCTCGGGCCCCGCACGGGTCTCGGGGTTGCAGGGAGCACCGCAAGTGGGCGATATCATGCAGGTGGTGGAGAACGACAAAGCCGCGCAGGCATTGGCGGAATCCGCGCAGGAGGCGGCAGGCAACATGAAGCGCCGCAGCTTCGCCGACCTCGTGTCGCGCCTGAGCGAAGGCAAGATCACGCAACTCAAAGTGGTCCTGAAGACCGACGCGCAGGGTTCGCTCGAAGCGATCTCGAACGCGCTCAGTAACAAGTCCGTCGTCGCGGGCGCGTCCAACGTGGGTGTGAAGGTGACGCATGGCGCCATCGGTGCCGTGACCGAAAGCGACGTGATGATGGCCTCGGCCAGCGATGGAGTGGTGATGGCGTTCAATACGACGGTATCGCCTGACGTCCTCAGGACGGCGGAGCGTGAAGGCGTGAAAGTCCGCCAGTACCGCATCCTCTACGAACTGCTCGACGAAGTGGATCTGCTTCTGCAGGGGCTCATCGAGCCGGAGGAAGAGGAATCCATTCTGGGTCACCTGGAGGTTCGCGGCGTGTTCCTCACGAAGCGCTCCGAGCAAATCATCGGCGGAAAAGTGACGGACGGCATCATCAAGCGCGTGCCGTTCCGCCTCGTGCGGGCGGGTGCGCAGGTGGGAACGGGTCGCATCACCTCGCTTAAGCACGTGGATAAAGACATCAAAGAAGCCAAAGAGGGATCGGAGTGCGGCATGCGCACCGAGGCGGATATTCCCATCGAAGTCGGCGACGTGCTGGAAGCCTATGTGCGCGAATTCAAAAAGAAGGAGGCCCAATAATTCATGAGGGCAGGCATACCTGCCTGCCGGTGGGCAAGTATGCCCACCCTCATGAGACCGGTGCAAACGATTGCAGGCTCGCGCCCGAGCCCAAATACGCTTGCTGAAAATTCACCGCCCGCTCCGCCGACGGTATCCGCACGAAATTCCGGAAGAGTGCAAAATCGGAAGCCGTATTCCGCTGCGTGGGGGTCACATACACGGCGCTCATCATGGTCTTGACCCGCGAACTGATCGGGGAGCTCGACAGGCCGAGAGCATCGAGCAGCGTTACCGTCTGGGGTTCGGTCAGCGGGCCGGGGAGTTCGAGCAGCCTGTTTGCTTCGTCACCGAGGTTTCTGTCGCGCATTCTCCGTGCCAGCTCAGCCCACTGATCTCCGTTGCTGCGCAGATTGTACGTGTCTGAAATGCGCAGGAATTCGCTGTGGCCGCGGAGGTGCGTGACTTGCTGCATCCAGCTTTCACTTGCGGATTGCAGCGCCCGCGGACCCATTACCGCCAGATAGGTTCCCACCGCCGAGAGCGCGAGCGGCGTGAAGGAGCCTTCGCCCCGGAGCGTCTGGTATCCCGTGAAGAGCAATGCGGGTACGAAAATCAGCGTTCCTCCCATCTGTGCGATCGTCACGGCTTGCTCATGGAGCGCCTTGCGGCTGCCCGGATTCACTTCGGTGTGCATCGCCCTCGTTTCGGGCGACTCGTACAGATTCATCCACGGTGCCACCATGGCGCCCACGATCCGGTCCACCATCTGCTGGATTTGCGCCACCACGGGTCCGCCGCCGGCCGCGCCCTGCGGGTACAGCCGCAGCATCAATGCGTTCAGATCGTCCACTCTTGAAAGCAGAGTGGTCGCGACCATTTGCGGTCCCTGCTCCGCCGTTTGCATAATGCCGGTCAGATGCCCTTCGAAATTTTCCCGATAGGGGCTCTCAAGCCCGGATACAAGCTGAAGCACCCGATCCATTTGGGGACGCAGACCCGGGTATTGCCGGCTGAACCACTCGGACCACGCGCCGAATCCGCTCATGATCTGCCTGTTGAAGAGTCCGTTCTGGCTCGTCTGCTCAAGTGCATTGCGCGGCCGCACGCCCGCCACGATTTGGATTTCTCCACCGATACGCCCGAGCCTGTCGATCAGTGCTTTCGTCTGCTCGCCCGGCGAGCGGGGAGCGTAGTTGGCCGATTCGGGGGAGGCATTGACCATGAACGGAGTGCAGATGGTTTAGAGAGGTAATTCGGCGAGTCCCTGGCCGGGCAGGCCCCGCGCAGCATTGCGCAGCAGGTTCTGCTGGGCTGCATTCAGGTTCAAATGGTTCATGATGCCTTGCAGCACGCTGAGGTCGTTCATACCTGCCATGCGGTTTGGCGAGGCCGTGCGCGCGGTTTGTACTGCATTGCGCACCGCGTTGAGCGCGTTTCCGCCCGGCGCCACTCCTGCAGCAATTCCGGCCTGCAGGTTTTGTCGCACGTCCGCGCCAAAGTTCCCGACCGCCGCGCGTACCTGTTCAGCATGGGCGTTGTTCACGCCCGCGGCCGCTCCCTGGTTTCCGTTTCCACCCGCGTTGTTGCGTTGATCCACTTGCGCCTGCAGACGCTGGAACCAGTTGCGGCGCTGCCCGCCCTGGCCTAGCTCGTTCACCGCCGCGCGCGGGTCCGCAGCTCTGCCGAGATCCAGCAGTGAGCCGGCGCGACCGCCGCCGACGGGGATGAACGGCACCGAGAGCGGTAATTTCTTCGCGTATTCCTGCGCGCTGTCGCCGATCTGCTTGATCGAGTTCACCCATGGCTCTATGAATTCGCCTCCGCCCGCAAGCGCCTTGAACGAGTAGCGGTAGATGATGGAGATCGCCACAAGCATCCAGATGATCTGCCAGAGCGAACTGACACCCGAGATCACCGCAATCGGCGGAACGTTCGAGAACGCAGCCGGGGCCGGCGTGGAGGCCGCCGCGTTGAGCATGATGAATCCGATCGTGAAGGGTATCGCCACTTTCACGGGCAGAAACGCCATCGAAATGAATTGTTCCATGAAGAGTTTCTTGGGATCCATATCGCCCAGATGCAGGCTTTCGCCAAAAACGTAGCTGACCGCCGCGAGCGGCATGAATGCCATCGTCACCCACAGAATCGGTATGCGTATGAAGAACGCGACGGTGAGGGCGAGGACGGGAAAGAAGATGAACAGGTGAATGATCAGGATGACCAGCACCTTGATCAAAAATATCATTGCCGCGCCGATGTCCTCGCCCACGGGGGCGGGATCGACCACGCGGATGAGCGTCCGCATGCGCGCATGGTTCACGATCAGGCCGTTCATCACCTGGCTGTGCATCTGGACGCTCGGGTTCTGGGGGCTTCCGATGGGTACGCTTTGGAGGCAGACGATTCCAGGCAGCGGGCAGCTCCAACCGTTGATGCCGGGCACAACATTGGTCGCCTGCTGGAAGAAAGCCATGTTTACCACCGCTTCGCACGGCTGCGCGGGCGCAGTGGCCGTGGCGGGCATCACACACCCGTCCGCTCCGATCATGGAGGGGATCTGGTACACCGTGTACGTGAGCACTTGCGAGACATCGAACACCACCCGAGGCAGAAACCACGAGAAGTTCACGAGGACGAGCGCCATAACGAACTTGGGCAGTTTCTCTTTGATTTTGGAAGAATCCGCCGTCACGATCATATGGATTGCTGCAAAAATCAGCGCCAACGCCATCCCCAAATTCACAAGATCGCGGCACAACTGCCAGATGTTTCGGAGCATCAAGGTTAGCCCCATTCCGTTTTCCAAATCGAAGATCCAGTTGGGATCCATGATGCGGTCCAGAATCATAAAGAGCATCCACATGAGCACGTTGAGAACCGTGACGACGACCGTTCCAATGAAGCTTCCGATGGAAATGATGCCTCCCGTGATCGTCAGGGGTACCTGCGCAGATGCAGTCTGAACGCCAAAGAGAACGACTTCAGGCTGCAGGAACAGCATCGCAAGCAGAAATGCGGCAGAGCAGAATCCGATGAAATGTTTATATCGGGACATTCCGAGAATAATAGCACTTTTTGGCTTTTACATCAATGATTCCCAGAGTCTAGCCAAGGATCTCCAGCGGAGGATTTCCCGTGAGCCAGTTTTGCTATCAGGACATATTTACGCATTTCATGTGAGTATAAATTATGTTCAATTTGAGTATATATTTATGAACAAATACAGATTTTATGGCTTATATAAAACAAAAAACTTGTATAAATACTAAGAACAATAAATTGTATAACTTTCTTGCACTATGGCCCCTTCTATGAGTAATGTTTGTGAACATGTCTTCAATGGTTCTTAAAGCGCTGTTCAGTTCTCAAACACGCGTGAAGCTCCTCTCCACGTTTTTGCTTCATCCCGACAGTGAATATTTTATCCGCGAATTGACTCGGCTCCTGGGAGAACAGATCAACTCGATCCGTCGCGAACTGGAAAATCTTCGACGCATCGGCCTCGTGAAAGCGCGTCACAAGAATCGGAAGAAATATTACCGCGTCGACACCGAGTTTCCGCTGTTCCAGGACATGCGCGCGATTTTCTCGAAAGAGATCCAGGCCGAAAGCCCCATCATAGCGAGCCTCAAAAAATTACCAAGCGTGGAACTGATTCTACTCGCTGGTTTCTTCACCGGCACCGAGAGCAAGGTCGATCTGCTTGTCGTCGGCAACGTCCAGCGCGAGTTGCTTGAGGCGCTTCTGTTGCAGGATCCCGCCTTGAAGAACGTAAAGTACTCGATATTCTCGGAAGCGGACTTCCTGTACAGGCTTAGTCTCAAAGACCGCTTCATTCTGGAAATTCTCAACGATCCGAGGAATCTGATGATCATGAATAGCCTGCAGAAGGAGATCGCCGAGGCGCAGGGGAAATAAAGTCATGGTTCGAGGCTCGGCTGCGGCCTCGCACCTCACCATGACATCGCTATTTCCCTTTACACAACCGCTATTTATCATTAATCTCTCTCGGCTCCCATGACATCCGTGCATCTCCACACACAGGCGCAGAAGTACGTGCGCAAGCGCCCTGAACTGGCGCCGGGGTTCACCGTGCGCGTGCACGAGACGATCAAGGAAGGGGAGAAGGAACGCACGCAGATCTTCGAAGGGCTCATTATCGGAGTGCATCGCGGACACAGCCCCACGGATGTGACGTTCACGGTGCGCAAGATCGCCTCGGGCGTGGGCGTGGAACGCATCTTCGCGTTGCACTCGCCGGCGATCGAAAAAATCGACGTGAAGAAGGTCGCCAAGGTGCGCAGAGCCAAGCTCTCGTTCCTGCGCGGCCGCAGTGGCAAATCGGCACGCATGAGCGAACGGTTCACGAGCAGTGACGAGTTCGGGATTGCGGTTGCGGTACCCGTACAGGAAGAGCCTCAGGCTGTGGAAGCAGCATCAGAGGGAGCGGAGAAGGTCAAAGATTGAAGGTCGAAGGACGAAAGGCGATGAGGGTATGGGCGTTTTTTGACCTTTGATCTTCGTCCTTCGATCTTCATACTTTCGTCATGCACTGCCTCCTTGTCGGCAACTACGGCGTAGGGAACCTTGGCGATGAAGCACTGAGGGAGTATTTTTTGAGAGCGTTTCCCGAGATCACATGGACTGTCATTTCAGCGAATCCCGTGGCCGGAGAACTCCCCAGACTGCCCGCCGGCTTTCACTCACTCATTTCTTTCCGGTGGTGGAAGACGTTCAAAGCGGTGAAGCACAGTGAGGCACTGGTTCTGGGGGGAGGAAGTCTCTTGACCGATACGGAATCGGTTCTGGCCTGTTTTCTGTGGTGGCTGCACGTCATGATTGCGTCACTCAGAGGTTGTCCGATTCTTCTCGCCTTTCAGGGAATCGGCCCGTTCCGTACGGAGCTGGGACGATGGTTTGCCAAAGATGCGCTGGATCGTTCGATGTTTATTTCCGTTCGCGACAAAGAGAGCGGGGAACGGGTACACGATCTGGCAGAATATAAAAAAATTGTTCAATCATTCGATCCTGTTCTTTCTTTGTTTGAAGCTAAAAAAGAGAGTACGAATACAAAAAATGTGCTCACGGTTATTCCACGGCGAAATTCAGGCGAAACACTCACACACGCAGTCCTCGCTGCGCTCACGGAACGACAATGGCAGAGGGCGGAGATCATCTCGTTCCAGTCGGGTGACCCGGTCGAGAAGGAAACGTGCAACAGGCTCCGGCAACTCTTCAGCATTCCGGTATCCATCATCAGTGTCCGGACCGTGCAGGAGGCTCAGGCCGCGCTTGAGGAAGCATCCCTTGTGATTACGGAGCGGTATCACGGGGCGATCGTGGCGCTCGGGATGGGACGCGAGACCCGGATCGTCGCACAGGCGGAGGGCGATAAGCTTGCAGCACTTGCGACTCTGCTCAAAGAGCCTGGTGCACTCGGGCGCCTGCGCGAGTCGGTGAAGGAGGGGGAAGTTGCATTGCGGGCAGCGCTGAAAGAAGTAGCGCGGTTTGAGTAGGTGACAGAATACTTTGCTCGAAGCAGGCCTTCGGCTGCCGGCAGGCGCGGATCGCCAATTAATTTGATATAATACAAAAATTATGTTATAATAATCCAAATGCAGAGGATCAAATCAAAACTCAAAACTCTCGCCCGTCTTCACGACGAGATGCCCGCGATGCGTGCCGTGCACATCGTCGCCATCGTGCTTGCGGCGGCGCTCCTCAACCTCGGCGCGTTTGCGTTCCTGATCGTGGTCCATATGGGGCTCGATTTCCTCAAACACCGCGAACTGCATGGATTCGGATGGCGCAAGGCGATCCATGCCACGTGGCGCGACAACGTCGTGGATACCGCGTTGCTGCTCGTGAGCCTCACCGTCGCGCTGTACTTTCACCACGCGGGAGGAGTCGTCGCCGTCAGCGGACTCATCCGGGCGGACGTGTTCATCGTGCAGGCGCTTGCCATCTTCGTGCCGAAGGCCGAGATTCTCTGCCGCAGCGTGGATGTGATGCGGAACGTGAGCACGCGTGTCGCCAAGTCGGCTCCCGTCCAATGGGCCTTCAGTCACAAGGTTGCGCGCGTGGCGCTGGCCGTGTGCGTCTTTCTGCTCCTTATCGCTCCCATCGCACTCAAGTTCCGGTCGGAAAGTCTTGCTGCGTTCGTGAGCAAGGAGCTAGTCCCCTGGCATTTCTAATCTCATTGATACTGATTGCGTACGTACGGCGATCTGTGGATCGCCACTGCGTTTCTCATGGCACACGGTTTCCAAATAACTTTTTTTCGAGATCCTTCACTTCCACATACCATCGATGTGCTTCTTCCGTCCGTTCACCTTTTCTGTACCGGATGCGGAAATCATCGAACCGTTCCTCAAGCGTCACGATCCCGTCATTCCCCACACGCTTGTCGGCGTAGAAGAGAATGTCTTCTTCGATCGTTTCGCGGGCGCGAGGCCGTGACGAGAGTCCGTGCACTTCCACGATGCGGGCGGCGGCTTCGTATCCTCGCTCATGCAGAAACAATGCGCATGCCTCTTCGTGATGGAGGCCGTCGTATCGTTTTTTTTCCGTCGCCCACAGGGTGAGTTCCTCGTCGGTGTTCACGGAGCCGGGAGGGGCTGCGCCCGGGCGGAAATCGACGAAGCGCAAAAGATCGTGGAGTTCAGCACTGCGCCGCAGGAGGAGGGGACGAAGGGGTCGGCCGTCACCGGTCAATCGCTCAGCCAGCACATCACAATAATCGGCGACGGCGTCGCAGTGCGCGCAAATGTGAGTGGGGAGCATACAGTCACGCCGCCACTGTTCAATGTCTGTGCGGGAGGGGATTGATTCGTCCCTGAATGAAACATCAATTTTTCGCTCAGCAGGCAGAATGCCCGCTCCAGCTATTTCTTTGATGTTGACCTCAATAATGCGATCGCGGATCGACGGAGGCGCGGATGTCCGCTCCGACCACTCCACGCACCGGATGCCCGGATGGTCATCGGACCGGTAAAGCAAAGTGAGCGCGTCGGCCGGGCTCAGTCTGTAGAGATCCAGATGGAGAAGTTCCCCCCGTGGCGTCTGATACCGCTGTTCCAGTGCATACGTGGGGCTCGTCACATGGCCTTCGTAGCCGAGCCCTTTTGCCAGCCCCTGCACGAACGTCGTCTTGCCGGCTCCCAGCTCGCCGCTGAGGAGCACCGTGATCGGCATTTGGTAGAGCGAGCGGGTCAAGAAATGGCCTGCAGATGCGGTGGAATCGCCGGTTGGAGCCGAAATAGTACAAGAGTCCATAATTGACCAATTTGTCAAAAAATGATATTATATCTAAGTAAACAACACACCCACACCCATGGTAGCAACAAAGCACAAACGGCAGTTCAAAACTGCAAGCCTGTACCGCACGACGGAACCGGCGGCGTTTTCGTACCTCAAAGAGAAGCGGACGTTCTGGATCGCCGTGCTCAGTCTCTTCACATTTGTGAGCGGCAACATGATGGGCCAGCACGGGCTGTACGTGTTCTGGCGTTCGGTGCTTGGAAGCGGACTCGAAAGCGCCGTCGTCTATACCGGTACCGAGAGCCCGATCGAGAAGATCCCCGACTATGCACGTTGGGCGAAACTGGGCGGTAACGTGCGCGATCACACCTACCGCGAGGTGCCGCAGGATTACCTGATTCCGTTGCCGCCGTATCTGGGCCCCGACGCATCGGATGGCAACGTCTACATGGTCGATCAGCTCGGAACATACTCGACTGGAAGAGGGCAGGGGAGCCACCCCGGCGTGGACATAGCGGTCCCGCAGGGCACTCCCGTGCGCGCGATGGCCAACGGCATCATCGAACGCGCTGCCAATGATCCGGCCGGCTACGGCAACTATGTGGTTATCAAACATCCCAATTTCCCCGATCCTACCGAGAATGCGAAGCTCACGACGGTCTACTCCGTCTACGCGCACTTACAGAGCATCCTCGTAACGGAGGGCGACCTGATCAACAAGGGGCAGCTGCTTGGGGCCTCGGGCAAGACGGGGTTTGCAACCGGACCGCACTTGCACTTCCAGATCGATCTTGCAAGCGCACCGTGGCACCCGTACTGGCCCTTCACGGGTGCGGAAGCGAGAAGCGCAGGGCTCACGCTGGCGCAGGCGGTGGACAAAGGTCTCCATCGCGAACGGGGGCTCGAGTTCACGACGCATCCGATGCTCTATGTGCAGGCGCATACCGATGACGGCACGCGGATCGTGAAGGCCGATACCCCCGCTCCTGCTGCAAACAAGCGATTGACCGTGTCGGACCGCCGCAGGATTCGCATGGCGAAGCTGCAGATCACCAGTACCTCTATCGTGGCTTTGAACGATTCGACACCGCCGGCGCCCGTCCCCGTTCCATCCACAGCACAGGAAGCAGCGTCCATCATGATCAGTCACGACGGGTCGTTCTCGGCCGAACGCGGACGCGAAAAGGTCTCGCTTCGGCTGCTCGATGCTTCCGGCAATACGGTCACAAAAGTGAGCAACGACAAACGGGTCTACTTCGAAACGATCTACGGCAAGGCGCAGTTCTTCCCCGAGTCCGTGATGCTGTCGGACTTCGGAGACGATGGCAAGCTCGACATTGAAATGCTCCCGCTCGGGCAGCAGACCGTGATTGTGAAGGAAACGCTCTTCAATACGGTGAGTAAGCCGCTGGCGAGGGAGCGATAGAA
Organism: uncultured Candidatus Peribacteria bacterium; assembly: GCA_964640805.1. Taxonomy (GTDB): domain Bacteria; phylum Patescibacteriota; class Gracilibacteria; order Peribacterales; family Peribacteraceae; genus CAYTEH01. The sequence goes on along the minus strand of CAZXIO010000020.1, from coordinate 1,097 downwards.
AAGCCATCATAATGGATGCCAACCTCCTATGGAAACAAGTACGCCCATCGATGGCAATGAACAAACAAGAATCATCGCTCAAGCAAAAATGAATAAGTTGCTTAGTCCGGGATTCGGCAAATTCGGGATACGGTTTTACAATATTGGGGAGTATCAGAAGATGATAGAAACGCAGTGCTTCCAGGGCAAAGAGGCAGGACTTTACGGCGACATTGAGGACAAAAAACCGTTCGGTTCCAACATCCAGGAATTTTTGCAGGCTGGGGCGACCCGGGGATGGGGTGAAGTAGCAGGTGGTCTGACCGCCTGGCTGGAGTCCAGTCTGCAGATTCATTTTCACACGACGCTGCAGCGCTTGCTTCGGGCTGAACCTAACGAAATTGATGCAGTTACTTACACGAAGAACGTGCGGCACAGACTTGCCGCGGCTGTAGCTGCTTTCCGAAGCAAATATCCATATTTGGGTTTCACAAATGGGCGTCTTGATTTCGTCCCGCATTTGCAAGAATCGTTGGAAAAAGCAGAAAGCCCTCAGGACATTCAGGCTCTATTGCAAACGCTGAAAGACACGCCCGGAGGCCAGGACCATTTATTGAGCGGCCGGCCGTATCATGTCGGTGTTTTCTTCGATCCTTCCGTTCTCTACAGGGGGCATGGCTCGGTATACAAAACTCACGGTTCAATCTGGTATCCTTTTTGGCCCTCTAAAAAACAAGATGGATCGTTGCTACTGGGCGCCGTTTCTCTTTTTGAAGATGATGCACTCACTCTGGAGCTGAAAAAAATCTCATCGCATGGAGAATGGTCGCACGCATTTTTTGATGCCAGCGGAAAAACGCTTTTTCCCGAACAGAAATAGGTGTCGGTTATCTCAGGACGGTCTGGAATAGAGAGACAGTCCCATCATTACAACAAGCAAGATGACAGCCGCGATCACTTTTCCGCCCGTACTAAGAAACAGTGCTGTGAGGCCGAATGCGGCTCCTATCACCGAAGTCAGCAGGATGATCTGGCGCGGCTTCCATCCCTTCTTCAATAATCTGTGATGCAGGTGCTGGTCACTCGTGTTGCCGCGGAGAGGGGATTGCCGTTTGGAG
>CAZXIO010000019.1:15783-17902 GCA_964640805.1 uncultured Candidatus Peribacteria bacterium | reverse complement strand
TCGCATTTCCTCAGTACGGATTTGAAGGACACAAAGGCTACGGGAGCGAAGGACACATCGCAGCAATCCGCACACATGGACCCTGTACACTGCATAGAAACTACTTCCTGCGCGGAATTCTTGCGAAGCAGGAGTTGCCACTGGAAGTGAAAACCCCAGTTTTGCTATGATAACTCCCTTTTCCCCATTCGTATGAATAACAGCAGCGTAGAGCAAATCATCCGAGAAATTCATGATGTTGAAACCACTCTCGACGACCTCAGATACTTCGAAATCGATACCAAGGATGAGAATGCATTGAATGCGGTAGAAGCACCCCAAAAGCTTTTGCATTTTGACATCACCGAAATCCGCAAATGCTCTTTGGCACAAATTCTCGTTCATCCGAAAACCGAGCAGCTGGTGCGCTTATTCGGGAAATATCTTGAGAAGATGCGAGCACCAATAAGCGGCCCGCTGACGGTGAAGGATTTTAGAAAGTTTCCGAGACTCCATCGGGAATTTTACGAATTCGTCCAGCGCCTCCCTCTGCAAACCTCTATGGCAACAAGGATCGCTCTCAGTCGCTTGGTACTGGAAAGTCTAACCGATATCCAACGAGTCGATGGAAGCAGGCATTTTTTGCAGGAATGGAAACAGGATGTCTATGACGAGGCAGTGAGACGTTTCATGAACGAGAATATTGCTGTTGATGATGCGCTCGAGACTGCCTGATGAGATTGAATATGCAAAAGCCAAGACCGGCAACCAGCATCGGAACGGTCAAAAGTTGACCTCTTGTGAGTGCAACCGGACCAATCATCGTGAGCGAATACTCCTGAACTCTCAGATACTCGATCAGAAAGCGCCCGACGCCATACATGATCAGGAACAGCGCGCTAATCCGGCCATCCCTGCCCCGCGAAGCCCGTAGGGCGAAGTGGGGTGACCCTCCTCTCATCTGCCAAAAACACACACCCGCAATCAGTAAATCCTTCCCCATCGCATAGATCTGCGTCGGATGCCTGAGACCCTCGACGCCCGGAATGGTGATGCCCCACGGAAGCGTGGTCACAGTGCCGTAGAGTTCCTGATTGATGAAGTTCCCGAACCGGCCGAGCGCGAGACCGATCGCAACGGGAACGATGATGATATCTGCAATGCGGAGAATGCTGAGCCGCCTCGAATAACACCAGATCACAAGCATCACGATCACGCCGATCATGCCGCCATGGAACGACATCCCTCCGTTCCAGACTTCGAAAATCGCGAGTGGGTGAGCGAGGAAGTACTGCGGTTCGTAGAAGAAGACATATCCGAGCCTGCCACCTCCAATCACACCGAGGATGGACCAGCTGAGCAAGCTCATCCAGTCATCGCGAGAGAGATCGAGACTGCGGTATTTCTGAAGCCGCGGGAGCAGAATCGCGGCAACAATGAAACCAAGCAGGTACATGATGCCGTACCAGTGGATGGAAAAACCGGCCACTGTGAGGGCAATTGCGCGGGACGGGAAAAACTCAATCACGCTATAGTATATACATATGATCGTCCTTGGCATCGAAACATCGTGCGACGAAACCTCCGTGGCGATCGTCGAAGACGGCGTCACGGTCCGCTCCAACGTGATCGCCAGCTCCAAAGCGGCCTTTGAACGGCTTGCAGGAGTCATTCCGGAGCAGGCCGCCCGCCGCCAGATCGAGTGCATGATTCCTGTACTGAGTGACGCAATAGCGCAGGCTCAGGTCAGTTGGGATCAGATTGACGCAATCGCCGTCACAAAAGGCCCTGGACTCCTCGGCTCACTTCTCGTGGGCACGATGACCGCGCGCGTGCTCGCCTCGGTGCATCAGAAACCGTTGATCGGCATTCATCACACGCTCGGCCATTTGGTTTCCACATTGTTGGAAAACGGCCTGATCCTCTCAAAACAAATAACGAGTCAACGAGTCAACGAGTCAACGGATATCCGACAACCTCCGAAATTTCCATTATTGACTCTATCGGCCTCCGGCGGCCACACCGATCTGTGGTACCGGACGTCGCCCGTGAGCGGCACGTTGCTTGGCCGGACCCGAGATGATGCCGCCGGCGAAGCATTCGATAAAGGCGCGAGCATGCTCGGGCTCCCCTACCCCGG
>CAZXIO010000019.1:0-15683 GCA_964640805.1 uncultured Candidatus Peribacteria bacterium | reverse complement strand
TGCCGTCACCTGCTCGATCGCGTTGAGCACGCAATCAAACACCATCCGGACGTCAAAGAACTCCACATTGTCGGCGGAGTATCGGCAAACACGCGACTCAGGGAGATGGCCGCCGAATCGTTCAAAGATCTGACAGTGCGGGTGCCGTCGACGCTCGCCTACTGCACCGACAATGCGGCGATGATAGCGGCTGCGGGGTTCTTCCTGTTACGGGAGAATCCCGAAGCGGCAAACGCCGGCTTTCAGACCACCGCCTCTTTGCCGCTGGAGATGATTGCGGCCTGACGGAACTCAGCGCAGAAGCGCGGGCACGATGGCGCTCAGAACGATGGCAATGACGCCGAACAGAGCTACGGTACGGACAAGAGTGGATTTTTTCATGGGGCGGAAACGGTAACAACGACGCTCTTCTTGCTCTGATTGCTCCACGCATCTTTCACCGTCAGCGAAACGGTGTAGACCCCCACCGTATCAAACACGTAGACGTACCGCGGCAATGCGCTCTGCGCGAGAGGCTGCGAAATATCGGCGTTGTCGCGCACATCCCACAGGTAACTCGTCGGTACTCCGGTGACGCACGAGGAATCGAATTCAATGCCTTTGCCCGCAGTGATTTCGGTGCGACTCGAATCGATGCACGCGCTCAGACTCGGCTTCCGGACAAGAATCGTGTGATCCGTGGTGAATTCCTTGCCTGCACTCGTCACGATTTGCAGTGTAACCCTGAATTCGCCGGGAGACATATACGTGTGCCTCACCTGCGCGGCGCCCAATTCCTCGGCATGCGCGCCCTGCGTTTCGTCGCCGAAGATCCATTTGTATCCGGCGATCTCTTCATCTTCGGGTACGAAACTATCGGACGCATCGAACAAAACCGCCAAGGGCGCCACGCCGCCGTCCGGCGTCAGCTGAATTTCGGGTTGGATGACCGGCTCAGTCACCTGCACGGCGATCGGTTGCCGGAGCACTTTCCCTTCCGCATCCTGCCCGACCAGCGTGATCGTGTACGTGCCTTCTTTACGGAACGTGGCGTCGAGGGTTTCGCCCGTCACCGAGGACTGCGCGTCGGGAGGAAGTTCCCATTTGAACTGCACCAACGGTGCGGACGTTCGCGGCGTCAACCGAATTTTGAGCGGCACGTCGCCCGCGATCTTGTTTCCCTGCACTTGCGGGGATCCCTCGAAGCGCAAATCCGGGAGCTGGAGCGGCTCCGCCACACGCACGATCGCCGTGATTTCGGCCAGTTGCCCGCTCGCGCTGCGGACTCCCGCGACAACGGGATACACGCCCGGCTTGTCGAACGAGTGCCCCACGCGCAGCAGCGCAGGCCCTTCTTCCTGCTTGCCGTCGCCAAACTGCCACTGGACAATCTTGAGCGGCTCCTGCGTGCGCAAAACGAAGAGCGCACCGAACGGCGCCGGCCCGACCAGAGACTCCGGTTCCGTCTGGAGCGTTACCGGGAACGGAAGAGCACGGGGATTTTGCACCCTCACGACCCGCCTGAACGTTCGCACTGCATTGGTTTGCGTATTCACCAGCGCCGTCACTTCGTACTCGCCCACGGCGTAGTACGTATGCGCCGCACCCGGATCTTTTTTAACCTCGGGCTCGGTTCCGTCGCCGAAATTCCAGGTGATGTCTTTCATCGTCTTTTCGTCGGGAAAGATGTTCGCGATACTGAAAGCGACCGGCTGCTCCACAACCGCGACGGGCGGCGTGAGCGAGAAAACCGCAATGGGAATCTCGAGCCGGCGTGACGCCACCCGCGTGTCATTTCCCTCGATAACGATCGTAACGGTCACCGGGTAGATGCCCTGTTTGGAATAGATGGCCGTGGTAGTGGGGATCAATCCCTGGTCGTTGGCCTTGCCGTCGCCGTCGGTGTCCCAAATGTAGCGCTGTGGCCGATGGCCGAGTCGCTGCAGCACCGCGACGGCCCGCTCGGCACTGAACGTGACAGTAAGTGGTGCCACGAAATCGGCGGCGCTGGTCGGATCAATGATATCGAGCGGGATCCCCGGCTCGCGCATGATCATGAGCGGAACTGCCGCGCTCATCAGGAGCCCCGGCACGATCAGGAGTACAAGTTTGATCAGGCCGCGTTTTCTGTGCACCACGGGTGCGCCGGAAGCGGCGATACGGCGGAAGGCGAAGAAGCCCGCTCCGGCCAGCACCAAAACGCCCCCGAGCATGCTCATCAGGCCGACGGAGACGAACGTCTGGCCTCCACCCGCGGGGTCGGGAAGCATCGATACGAGCGCAAAGCACCACAGCGCATACATGGCGTACGCAGCCCCCACCAGCAGGAGTAATCTTCTCTTGGCTTGGCGGACGTCGGGCGTGTCGGAGGGCGGAGGCACTGACGGAGTGATCGGGGCGCCGGATGCGGCTGGAGCGGGCGTCACACCGTCGATGGGCGGAGCCACGTCGTTCGCGAACGTCTGTGGCGGAGGAGTCGGCGCCGGTGATGGGACGGGATCGGCTGGCATACTTAGGACGAATGAGCGGACGAAACCTGCTTCTGCGTTTTACGGAAAACGTCGAGCAGCGTGGGATCGCCGTCATAGAACGGCATGGGAGCGCTGAGCAGAGCCGCGCTGCCGGAAGGAACTGCAAAACCCGCCGCGCCGAATATGCGGGATGAAGGCGGCACGGCGATGGCGGGTGCGGCATCGTGCTGCATGAAGTCGATATGCACCGCGGCCGAGAGCGTTTCTTTTCCGTCCTGTACGCGCCGGATGTCCCATTCGACGCGGTGCATGTTAAACGATTCTGCATCGATCCAGAGTTTCCCCGTCGCACTGTATGACTGCAGATCGGCCTTGATTGCGGCTTCATCGAACGGCTGGCTGCGGTCTTTGGCCATCGTCTTCAGGTACACAAGCAAACGTTCGGGATCCACAGCGATGTCGTACGTGTACGCGCGCGCGCCACGGATGCGATGGATGCCGTTATCGGCTGTGACCGTCATCACCCGGCTCTGGGCGGTGAGGAGGCCGGGGTCCGGACTGACGGCTATGGACGACGCCGATTCCTGACCCGGCAACCGCCACCACTGCCCGACGAACGGGATCAGCGCGTCTAGCGGCAGCATGGGATTGGGGGAAGCACTCGAGACGTCGTGCAGGAAGAAGTACGTGGCGCCCCCTCGCTCCGCGGTCACTTCGGCATCGAGCGTCAGGCGACTGTCCGCCGTATCGTGCACGGCACCGCCCAGCGTGACCCTGGCATGCGTCATGCGTCCGGCCTCCTGCGTTCCGCCACTGAGCGCGAATTCGACAGCAAGCGTTCCTGCACCGCCCGCAGGAGCCGCAGAGACCGTTCCCCCTCCGTCAAATGTAACGGACTGAAGCAGTCCGCTGCGAAGCGCCGCCTTGCGCATGACCTCCTCGGGAGGAAGAGCACTCTTCTCCGCGCAGGCAGAGAGAAGGACAAGCGCGATGCATCCGGCTAGAAGTCGCTTCATAATAGGGAAAACCGGAGGTTATTTTGCACCATCACACGTGCGACCGCCAGTGCATATCACCGCATCAATATCGCCCGGTTCCTCGATCACAAATTGCACCGTGCGGCGCCTGCTTGCGCGCACATCGCCGCGCAGGAGTATCTGCATGCTGTCGTGCGCACCCAGCACGAGGGGCCGGTTCAGTGTGAGCGTCACGGACCGTCCATCGAGCCCCGGTATGGTCTCGCTCACCGCCGTACCGTTACTGCGCTGGAGAAACAGGTTTTGCAGATCGTGATCGCGCGCGGAACCGCGGTTGGTGAAGGTAATGGAACGGATCATCTGATCGTGCCTGCCCTCCGCATCCAGACGGACCCGCGCAAGAATCCTCCCCGCACCGTACGTGAGCGTGAACGGCAACGGCAGATGCTCGATGGTGATCGCCGAATCGGCGGTGTCGCCCGCGGCGGTGTCGGTGCGTCCTTGTACGGAGGGCAGCAGAGTCACGGCATCATGTGACCTCAGGACGATATCCGATCCCGCGTCGACGGTGAAGAAATGCTGGCCCGCGACTGCGGCGTCGGCGGAAAAATCAACGGCGATGTCTATCACAGCTTCTTTGCAATCCGGGATCGTGAAATTGCGGAAGCGCAGTACGGCCGTTCCATCTTCGCGCAGCACTGCAGGACGGGTCAGTCTTTTTCCATCCTTCATCGCATACACGCGCCCGATGTCACGCACGCTCCCCAGACCGCGATGATGAACGACGACGGTCTCCGGCGTTTGATCGGCAAGACAGCTATTTTTGAGCGAAAGCGTGAGTACCGCAACGCGTTGCGCTCCCTGAGCGATCGACTGGCTCTGCGACGTCGCGCTCACGGTGAAGAGAGGAGACGTGGCCCGAGCGACTCCCACCGGAAACGCAAGAGCGACAACCATCATCAGCGTGAGAGTTTTCATGGACCTGAGTGTACCGCTCACGGACGGAAATCCCGAACAGATTCCTCGGATTTTAATTTGGCGACAAAGTCGAATGCGAGACCGAGGACCAGAAGTGCCGGAATCGCCAGCCACCACGCATAGAGCATGAGTAGGAACAATCCGAGCACGATCCCCGTGACCATGCCGCTCCACGTATACCTCGCATGGAAGAGACGTGCCATCACGTATGTAAGCACAACGAAGATGATCGCCATCACAACGCTGCCAAAACCCGAAAACCATCCCTCCTCGTATCGGTTCGGCGCATACTCGCCGCTGATGTGCCGGATGAGCGCATCGGCTGCGTTGGAAAACCCCGCCGCGTAGTCTGCTTTCAGAAACCGCGGCGTCATTTCGGTATCGATCACGCCGTCGATCACGGCCTCGGGGATTCGTTGGCGCAGATCGTTGCCGGCGAGTATGGCAGTATCGCCGCCGGTGCCGATTGTTGCAACCACCAGAATATCGGCACCACTCTCGGTGTTGAGGCGCCAGCGCTCGGAAACAGGACCCATAACATCTGAAAGTGACGTGCCACTCATGCTCTGCATCGCCAGCATCGCAATCGTATGACCGGATGCCTGACGGTACGCCGCGAGGATCCGTTCCAGTTCGGCTTCCGCATCGGCACTTACGAGATCGATGGTCTGCGTGAAGAAGCCGTCATTCGCGGGCACCTCGAACTGCTGGGCAGCCACCATGACAGGAAGCAGCGCCATCAGCGAGACAGTGCTGAAGAGAAAGAAACGAGTGAGGAAGTAACGAGTCGGGTGCGTCATCGCAGGGATGATACCTCGGAGTGCAAGATCAATGATATGCTCGCTCCATGCTCGAGGCTCTGCTGCTCCTTGCCGTGATTCTCCTGATTCCTTTGACACGGGAATACATATGGGTGCCGCTTCTGGCCGTCGTTCTGATCATCCCCGGCACGTACGCCACGTGGACGGGTGCGCCGTTTGTTCCCACCGGCAGAAAAATCATGAACACGATGATCACACTCGCAGACATCAAAAAAGGTGAAAAAGTGTACGACCTTGGATGCGGTGATGGTCGCCTCATCTTCGCAGCCGCAACGCGCGGAGCCACGGCCGTCGGCTACGAATTTTCGATCCCCACATTCCTGATCGCAAAATTCCGTTCCTTCTTCCATCGGCGCTCCAAAATCCAGATGCGTGATTTCTGGAAACAAAACTACAACGACGCCGATGTGATCTTCGTCTACCTGCTCCCCGAAACGATGCAGACCTTCAAGCGCGTCGTCTGGCCGCAACTCAAAAGCGGCACGCGCGTTGTCTCACACGCGTTCAAAATGGAGGGAATTGAACCCGCGACGAAGGAGGGGACGGTTGTTTTGTATGTGAAGTAATGGAAAAGAAGTTGTTTGCCTCACAATGCTAAGTCCTCCAGCAATCGGTCTATTGCTTCCAGTGCTTTCGGAATATCCCTTTCAATGGTTCCCCATACTTCATCAAGATCGATCTCATCATATTCATGGATAATCATATCTCTCATTCCCGCCATACTTCATCCTTTTCCATATCCTCTTTCGCATGAACATGTTCGAGCAGAAAGCGCATCGCCTGACGAACGTGCTCGAGGGGAAGTCGAGCATTCTTCATAGAGCAATTGCGGAATGATGGACGTCATCCCGAATAAGCGGATGAACGGCTTTGTCGGAAACAACGTCGACAGCACACCCCAGATATTCACCCAGCTCAAACACGAGTCCCCCGCGATCAAATAACGTTGTACCCTTGCGAAACGTCATCAGAAAATCGATATCGCTTGCCTGGTTCTCTTCACCGCGCGCAACAGAACCAAACACACGGACATTGTATCCCCCTCTCTTGTCAGCAAGAGCCAAAATCTTCTCCCGATTCTTTTTGAGAAATTGCAGACGGGACATACTTACAGTGTACCATACAACGAAGTTCAGTGTATAAATTTTGTATTGAAAACTCATCGCGGCGTAGCCCGTAGGCGAAGCCGGATGGTCGGGACGACCCCTCTTCGCGCTACGGCGCTTCGCCGGGGTCGTTCGCAGATGATACTTCTTTCAAATGTAAGTGGAAGCTATGGCTCTGGTCGTCAGTGGGCAGCACAACTCGAACAACTCCGATGGTATCACAGGGAACACGGCAATTTGGGCAATCGGTACATCGAGATCATCCGTGAGTTCGTCCCCGCCTATTCACCACGGACGGATGCACAGTTGGCACAGCGGAGAGCTTCCGCGTCTATCCTGATATTAGCCTGACCCCTTCTCGCACTTCTATCCGCAGTAGATGTTGAAAATGATTCAGAAATACTCTATAATACATTTGCTGGTTTTTCACAACTATCGTCCAAAGGAGGTCGCAGATGAAATGTTTGAAGTGTGGTAAAGACACCGTGTTGCATACCAATGCGCACGGCGTCAGCGAAGGTGGTGGTTGCAGCATCAGTTGCACGGCGTGTGGGCAATCGCACGACGCCAACCTGATGTTCAACACCGATATGGTGAGCTTGCCTCTGCCCTTGTGGCAGAACGCACTCATCTACGGATGCATCGTGGCTGCCTTGGCAGCCATGTATGGCATCTACCACGTCACCACGCTCCTCCTGTAGGCGCGTGGTTGCAAAGCCAGTCACCGGCGCACCGTGGTGATTCTGTCACCACACCGCGCCGGTCTTTGTGTGAAAGATTTGCCAATACTGATGTCACCAAACATCAAAGGTTTATAATGATGGCGCATGGCTCGACCCACCGTCATCACCCCCGCAGTCGTCGCAAAACTCAAGGACGGCACCCTCGCTCTCAAGTATCTTGAGCGCAAGCGACGGGAGGAGTTTTCGCTGCGATGCTGGGAAGTCAAACCAGAGAGGATCATCCCAAGTATTGATGTCCTCGAAGAAGCACGGAGACGTGCGAGGAAATTTTCTCAACCTCCGAAAGACGTCTGTATGTCCTGAACCTCGCAGGTGATTTTTCACAGGCCTGTTGATCAGACCAAGCGAAAAGGAGTAATCTCGTCATAGGTATTTTCCCCGCAGTCGAAACAGACAGATCGGATGATTTACGCCCAACCCTTCAAGCCAACGGCTTCATCAAACAGGACACCGAAAGTGTCCGTTAAGCTATGAAGTCAAGGATGGGAGGATGATCGTGCGCGGCAAAGATCGCGGCGACGCAGTTGAGTATATGGCGAAAGCAAGGAAATTGCGCGAGTACATCAAGGTATTCCACGAAGTCGCCATCGCCGTTTGAGCTATAATTCTCTCACCATGTTCCTCGATGAACTCCCTGACATTGCCGATGTTCGCTTCGCGTTCGGAAGGAAGAAGGTTGAGAGGACGGCGAAGAATTATGTGATATATTGTCGTGAATCGGATGACCGATTCGACAGAAACAAGAGCATCCCCGCCCAGCTTGCGCAGTGCCAAGAGCTTGCGGCGAGCGAAGGATTGCATGTGCTCCACATCGTGAAAGAGAAGATGTCTGCGCGAAGCTATGACCGCCCACTCTTCGGGAACCTCCTAAATGCGATTAGAGGGTCGGAGGAGCTGAAAGAGCTGCTAAAGGAGAAGCAGAAGCTCGGACGGCCTGACGGCATCATCGCATGGCATCCTGACCGTTTGGCACGGAACATGCGGGATGCAGGGGAGATCATCGAACTCCTAGATGCCGACTGCATCGTGGACATGTCATTCGTCATGTACTCGTTTCACAATGATTCGTCGGGCATGGAGCACCTCGCTATGGAGTTCGCGCGAGCGAAGGGCTACTCCGACAAGCTGCAGGACAACGTGATGCGCGGTCTGATTGAGCAGGAGACCCAGGGCAAGGGCGTGAAGCCGCTCTCGCCCGCCTTCGATGTCATCCGCAAGAAGGACGAAAACCACCACGACCATCTGAAGATCGTCGCCTCGCCACTGCACCATCATTGGCGTGACGCCTACCGTTGGCGACTTGAAGGGAAGACGAACGAGGAGATCGCAGCATTGCTTGTCGAGGCTGGATACAGCGTCACGAAACACTACAAAACAAAGAAGGGGCACAAGACGATCAATGTGAAGGTGGACAAGAACTACGTCGGTTCCCACCTCGGCAATCCTATCCACTGTGGATGGCTCGTCCCGAAGAAAACCAAGGAACCACGACGTGCTGATCTGACCACTATCTATCCGCTTCAGTTTGGTGAGGACTTTCCCATCGTCGTGACCGTGGAGGAGTTCAAGCGGGTGAACCCTAACTTGTTCAGGGACACTGCCAAGCCCTCGCGCAACGTACCGCGGCGCAGTGCCTACCCGCTCCCGTCGAGCAAGGTGCTTTGTAGTGTGCGCCAGGTAGACAAGAGCCTCATTGCGACGATGACCCCGAACAGACCACGGAGCGGGTCGGGGACGCTCTCACCCCGCTTCTCTTGCCAACGCTGCAAGCCGCAACACAGCATCGGCATGGAGGACGTGTTCGATGCCATCGGCGAGAAGTTGAAGGACGTGAAGCTCACGGAGCAGGAACATGAAATGCTCGTCATTGCCGAGTGGGAGGACTACAAGGTTGAGCGGGAACAGGCCGAGGCCGAGAAACGGCGCATTGCCGCACTGAAGTCATCGAATGAGAAGGATACCGAGGAGACGAAGGAGCGGCTCAATGCCATGAAATATCCCAAGCCTACGGCAACGCCGGACGAGATCGCTGCGGAAGAACGAAAACTCAAACGGTTGGAGGACGAACGCAAATCGCTCTTGAAACGTGAAGAGCAGGTTGGTGATGGGAGCATGGAGCGGTACTACGCGCTGGACGCCTTTCTCGAACTCGCCAGAAACGCCTCGCTGTACTGGAAAAAAGCGAGTAACGAGAAGAAACGCAAAATGGCCGACCTCATCGTCTCGAACGTGATTATCGAGCGCGACAAAGTGGCTTCCATTAGCCTCGCTGAACCATTCCTAGCATGGTCACTGCGAGGTAAAGACCTTGATGGTCGGGACGAAAGGACTCGAACCTTCGACCTCACGGTCCCGAACCGTGCGCTCTAGCCAACTGAGCTACGTCCCGACAAAACAAGAATAGATGAAAGTATCAAATGGTGCATCACTATTCAGTGCAAGAAATACTGCCCACGAATTGGTGTGGCTCAATGCTGATCACAATCACCACGACTCGAATCAATGTACTCACATACAGGTGGTAGCATTGGATTTTAAAAATTGACTATAACTTCAAAAAGTATTATAATTGTAACATATGAAAAGGCCGGACTTTGAGGGCCCATTGGCAAAACGGCCCGGTACCCGAATCGAAACGGAAGGCATTCACGTACTGGAAACAATGAAGAGAGTCGTCGAGTACGCGAAGAGTCGATTCTTCGGGATTCTTCTTCCACATCAAAGAGAAGTGAATCAGGAAGATGCTGCGCGACTGGAACGGTTCTTGATCGAAGCGTTTCCACCGGATGGTGAAAATTATAGGACGCACGGGCACCTGCAGCTCACAGGCGAGTTTGCTGCGCAGATTGCCTCTCATCTTGGGAAGAACCCGCACGAATTCCGGATCCTCGGACTCATCCACGATATCGGCCGCCTCATCACACACCCAGCGGGTGATGTGAATCCACATCGATACTTCAATAACGATCTCCGTGGCGAGCTGCTGCTGCGCAAGCTCGGCATTCCCGAAAAATTCTTAACTGAACTGCAGCCGGATTGGTCATACCTGCACCCGAAGGAGTATGTGACGATCGACTCGTTCACTGACGCACAGAAGATAGTTATTCTCGCCGACATCTGCGGCAAGCGGCACGACACGGGCGACATTCAAACGTTTGAACAAACGATGCAATATCATTACGACTCACGTGGAAAATTTGCCGCTATGAATAAGGAAGGACCTTGGCCAAGCGAGAACCTCGCGATGTCGGTCACGACGCCCGAAGTGGTCAATCAATGGGGCAGGCTCTACGAAGAGATCGCTCTCTGGATGCGACTGCAGTGCGGGCAGAGCGTGGAAGATATCCGCAAGAGCATCGAAGAGCGTGAGAGAAATCTACCGGTGGATACGCTCCTCTGGGACGTGGGAGGCGTGCTGATCTCCGATAGCGACATGGACGCGCCGCTGCGCGAGTATTTGAGCTCGAAAGGAATGCACGATCAATCCGCAGTGTGGGGCAACCTTATCCCGAAGCTCCAGACAGGCGCCCTTACTCCGGACACATTCTGGGCGGAACTCGAAGAGAAGATTGGCGAACATATTCCATACGACGAAAGAAGCACACTCTTTACCAAAGCATTCAATGCAACACCGCTTCCCGAGATGTTCGAACTCCTCGGAGCATTGAAAAATAAAGGACTGCACGTAGCCGCGCTCTCGGATACCGTTCCGCAGCATGTCGACGTTCTGCGTCGAAACGGTGTGTACGATATTTTTGAGCAGGATGTGTTTCTGTCGCCGGACATACGTTGTTCCAAGAAGAATGGCAGCGCATTCCAGCCGAAAAGTGAACTCGCAGCGTTCCGCGTGGCGTGTCTCAAGCTCGGAAAATTTCCTCAACAATGCATGTTCTTCGATGATAAAAGCGACTATGTGGAGCGTGCACAAAGGGCTTCGATGCACGCAACGCAGGTGCGCAATCCCGGGGACGCAGAGAGCGCACTGAAGCAAGTTAAGATTCTTTAAAACACAATCATTGATCTATGTCTTCTATTGTTTTGTTATATTTCTTTAGAAAGAACACATTTTTTATACAATCTATCACTCCCCTGCTACTCAGTACTCCCAAATTCTCACCATGAATCCCGACTTTCCTGCCATAAACTATCTTTTCAAAAGATTCATAAACTCTTGTATAGAGTGCCTAGACACCACTTTGAGGCTCTGTACACTCCTCAACCCCTCATCGGGGACCTACCATGGAAACCGTGAAGCCCATCACACGCCGCGCTTCACTCCCCTTCGTGCTCGCGCACGCTTTGCTCATCACCTTCCTCGCAGTGAACATGGTGATGATCGCCTCGGCAGCCAGCTGAATAACAGACCCGAGCAAGGAGTGAACCGCCCCGGATTGACCAGTCAACGCCCCACGCCAAGCGGAGGGGCAGGTTTCGGTTGCGGGGAGTGACGTTCAGATTGACCGGGAGATGCTCATATCGGTGACATGAGAGAATAACACCGTCCATTTGGCTTTCTGTCGGGCTAAACCGCACTTACCACAATAGGCCTGCAGGCTTGGCTTGAAACTCGGTTCGTACCTCCCGTGCATGTCCGATTGCCCGCGCTTTGAGATCTTTGATGGCAGCCCAATCGGCAGGATAGACCCGAATAAGGGCATCAGACAGCGTCTCGAACTGTTCCACGTTCTGCGAAATCGCTATGAAATGGGTGTTTTGGAGGATCGCCGATCCATACGCATCATAGATTTCGATCAGTTCATCATGCCGTCGTATGAGTTCACTGCGGTTATTTTGAGCTCTCAGGATGTCGACGATGGCCGTCGTGACGCCGACCAGATTGTATTTGCCGAGCGTGAAGGCTTGTCCGTACGCCTCGAGCGCCTCCTGATCTTTCTTCGCAGCCCTCAGGGCGTCCCCTTTCATCTGCCATGCACGCGCATCCTCAGAGTTTTTTGCAAAATACAGATCCAGCGACTCGAGAATTTCCGGAGCAGGACTGTTCGCATACAAATGAATTGCCGCGTCGCCAAGGAGCATATCCCGCGAAAATATTTCTCCTCTGCTTGCTCTGTACCATTCCAATGCAGAGATGACGTCACCGCGTCCCTCGGCGCGTCGCCCGAGCAAAGACGTCACAAGGAAGCCTCCTTCAACGACGGTCACTGCAATCAGGATCAGGGCAATGGCGGCTTCGATCGTGTGACCGAATGTCGCAGTTTGACGAGGGCGGGCATACTTGCCCGCCATGGCAGGCCGTAGGCCCGCCCCCATAAGTAACCACATCGGCAGTGCGATCCCGACGAACTGCAGATTGTAATCGATTTGATTATGGAGCAGTACTCCTGCGATTGCGGTGATTGCGGAGATTTCAAAGAAGCTGATCGGATCACCGTGGCCTCTCCATGACTTCACGACTTTCAAACCAAGCGGCACGAAGACGCTCAGGAGAAATACAAAGAATAGCAGCGCCGCCGGCCAGCCGTTCTCCATCGCAAACTTGAGGAAGACATTATGCGGATGATCGGAGGTCTCGAACACACCCGTCTGAAGCCTCGGCTGCACGAAGCGAAAGCTGTAGGGACCCCAGCCAAGCAAGGGGCGCTCAAGTGAGAGTGTGACGGCCTGTTCCCAGAACTGCCTCCGTTCATTCACTGAAGACTTTCCTTCATCGGCGGTGAACGTGACCTTGGCACCGATGGACTCCACGGGATGATAGTTCGCGCGTATCGCGTTCATCGCAAAGAAGACCGCGATCGCGAGTGCAATGGATCCTGCAGTGACGATCAGAACGCGACGCACGAGCAGGTGTCTCCTGGGTGAACGAAGAAGCGAAGCGGCTGCGAGCACCAGCATCAGACCGCACTGAGCCCCGAAGACGAGAACTGCGCCGCGGGAGTAGCTGAGGAAGAGGCAGCCCGTGAGGAGCCCGATGACGATGATCTGCCAGACGGGTTTCAGACGCCGGACGGAGTAGATTGCCACGGGCCACGCGAGGAGCAGGAACTCGGCCCACGCGTTTGGCCAGTAGTCGACGTTGAAACGCTGATTGAAGAAGCTGCCGACGAAGCGCGTGACGGGCTGGAAGGTATACACGAAAAGACCGATCAGACATGCGGCGATCGCCGCAGCTGTAATCGTGATCATCAACTTCTCACCAAACGACATGTGATCCTTTTCGGTGCGACGACGTACGGCCCAGAAGAAAATCAGAATCAGTGACGTGATCCTGAGCACTTCGTCCAGTCCGTAATTCTGCGTGGAGGAAACGATGAAGCTCGCAGTGATCCAAAGGATCAACGCGATACCGATCATCCACATCGCGACCGGAACATCATGGCTCTCACACTGATCCGCGCCTCTTTTCCACCAATGCAGAACCGTGAGCAATGCCGCAATGCCGGCAAGTAACCACGTGCTTTCGAGCGTCTTGCCGCCGTGCCAGAGAGCCGTTAACAGGACCAGTGCAAGTACGATCCATTCGCCTGCCCGATGATGTTTGGTTGATGCGAAGAACATACGGAGCTTGAGGAAAGGATAGAGACGCGCTGAACTTTGTCCACATGCGAAAGACGGGTAGAATCGTCCACTCTCTATGAAAATTTACCCGTCCAAGGCACCCACGATTTTCCGTCGTCACCTGACGGCAAACCTGATCGTGCTGCTGTTCGTCTTCTGCACAATGCTCCGGGTACTCTGGATCCATCTGCCCGTGATGACGGCACAGAGTTTCACGATGCCCGAAGGAATGCTGCTTACCGATAACGAAGGACACGAGGTGTACCGGTTCCACCGCGAAGACGACCGGATCGATGTTCCATTGGCAGACTTTCCTCAAAGCCTTCAGAGCGCCGTGATCGCGATTGAGGATGAGCGCTTCTACGCGCGGTCGTGCATCGATGTGCGCGCACTGCTGCGCGCCGCCGTCGCCAACATTTTCGCGTACAAGTCACAGGGGGCCTCGACGATCACCCAGCAATTGCTCCGGAACGCCTTCGACCTGCGCGAGAAAACGTTCTCGCGCAAAATTCTCGAACTGTCGCTCGCGTGCAAAATGGAATCGGCAGTGGCGAAGGACGATATCTTAGAGCTCTACCTGAATCACGCGTCCTTTGGCGGCAGTGCACTCGGCGCGCAGAAAGCGAGTCGTGCGTACTTTAATACGGACGTACGCGACCTGAGCGTTGCGCAGTCCGCCGTGCTTGCCGCGCTGCTCCAGCGACCCACGTACTTCAGCCCCTACGGCCCGCACCGCAAAACAAAAGTGAGCGGCGACCTGCTCCGGAGCATC
Organism: uncultured Candidatus Peribacteria bacterium; assembly: GCA_964640805.1. GTDB lineage: Bacteria > Patescibacteriota > Gracilibacteria > Peribacterales > Peribacteraceae > CAYTEH01. The sequence continues at coordinate 1,320 of CAZXIO010000019.1, read as the reverse complement.
CGGCGCTCTGAGATCACGCGCGTGCGGCAGATTCCCGACAGTGCCATCGAGCCCGGATTGATAGGAACCTCCGTCACCGGCGGCGGCAATACGTTCTACCTCGCGGGGAGGGCGGACACCGTACTCACTGCGATGCTGCAGGACGGATATGTCGATCGTAACGCGCACGATCAGGCTACAAAAGATCTCCAGACGATGAAATTCACACGCTCGCCCTACCCCGTGGATACGCCGTACTTCCCGTTCCTCGTACAGCGGGAAATGGAGTCCATCGACGGCATCGGCGACCGGTGCCGGTTTCTGGCAAGCGGCTGCACCGTGACCTCGACGCTCGACCTGAATCTGCAGCGAGTGGCCGAAGAGATCGTGCGTACGCACGCGCCCGATATCCTCGAAAAATTTCACGCGCGCAACACTGCACTCGTAGCCGTGGACCGCCGTACGCGGCAGATCGTCGCGTACGTGGGCAACGTGGATTACTCGGATGACGCCAGTGGGTCAAAAATGGATATGGCGCTCGTGCCGCGGCAACCCGGATCGAGCTTCAAGCCCTTCGTGTACGCAACGGCATTCCTGAAAGGCTTCACGCCCGCGTCGTTTTTGATGGATGAGTCGATCATGGTGGGGCCGCTCCGGCCTCAGAACTACGCCGGAGGATTTCTCGGCTGGACGAGCATCCGGCACGCACTCGCCGCCTCGCTCAACATCCCCGCGATCCGCACGTTCTTCCTCGTGGGCGGTGAGGAGCCGATTCTGGAACTGGCTTCGCGCGCGGGCATCACGCTGCCGCTGGAGAATTGGACCGAGCGCAGGGAGCTCAGCAAATGGTATTCGTTCGGGTATCCGCTCGCCATCGGCTCGGCCGAAGTGCCGCTCCTGCAGATGGTGCAGGGGTACACCACGATCGCGAATAACGGTGAGTATCTCCCGATCACCTCGATCAAAGAAGTGCATGATGGAAGCGATTCACTTGTCTACGAAAGCAGGAACCGAACGCCGACCGAAGCGATGCCGCCGCTCGTGGCGCGGCAAATCACCTCGATCCTCAGCGACGGTTACTTCCGGCCGACGAAACTGTGGGACAAACTGCTGACGCTCGATGGAATTGATGTTGCAGCCAAGACCGGCACCAGCAACCAGTGTGCCTCCGTGAATGCAAACGGCACGTGCACGAGCCGGCTCCCGACGGACGTGTGGACACTCGGCTACACGCCCGAGTACGTTGTCGGCGTCTGGGTCGGGAATGCGACGTATGAACCGCTCACGCCCGACGCCGACGGTCTGAACGTTGCATCCCCTCTCTGGAAAGAATTTCTGCAG
>CAZXIO010000018.1:10259-18193 GCA_964640805.1 uncultured Candidatus Peribacteria bacterium | reverse complement strand
GATTTTGTATGGATTAAAACCAATATTACCTGCCGGCCAGCCTTTCGCCTCATCAGTCATATAGATCGTAAAATACGGCGGTTTGCCGGCGCTTGTCTGACTCATATCAACTCCATATGTCAAAAAACTTTTTTGCCATAATACGTCGGCCGACGGTGACGGCTCCAGTGTCTCCCCTTCATCGCTCAGGCCTTTCCACAAACCGGTCAATGGATTGCGCTGACGTACACCGTTCATCAGAAATTCCACGATGAAATGTTCAAAGCTGTACGCCTTGCGATCAAGTTTCTTTCTTTGTGTTGCATCGGGCATCGAGCCATAGGGAAGCAGCAGATCTTCAAAGACCGTCACGAGCAATTGGCGCATGGCTTTCACATCAGGACCCGACTCCATGGTGACTTGTCTGAATTGCTTTTTCTTCACATTTTCTGCTAGCAGAGCGTGTACTTGCTGTGCAACTTCCCATGTTGCTCCGGGGATGGTGAAACGGGCAGGGAGAATCTTTTGCTTGTCGTCTTCGTCCGTGGGCCTGATGTAGGACAGCCTCTCATACTGCGACTGAACATCTACTAGTTTGATCTCTTCAACTGACATAGCTCGGTACTCTAATGGAGGTCCTAAATAAATCAAACAATAATATTGAAATAATGCAATGTTGGCTAGAGATAGGGAAAACTCTAGACTTCTGACGATGGTATCGCTCTCCACCGATCAACTCCGCAAATCCTACCTCGATTTCTTCAAGTCGAAGGGCCACGCCGTGATCCCCAGTGCGCCGTTGATTCCGGAGAATGATCCCACCACGCTCTTCACCGGATCGGGCATGCAGCCGATGCTGCCGTATCTTTTGGGCGAAAAACATCCGCTGGGTTTCCGCATCGCAGACAGTCAGAAAAGTTTTCGGTCGGTGGATATAGAGGAGGTGGGCGACAACCGCCACACAACTTTCTTTGAAATGCTCGGGAACTGGAGTCTCGGAGATTATTTTAAAGCCGAGCAGATCACGTGGATGTTTGAGTTTCTCACAAAGCACGTGGGGCTCGATCCCAAAAGACTCTATGTGACGGTCTTCCGCGGAAAAGATGCCATCCCGCGCGACGACGAATCGGTGCAGGTGTGGAAAGAGGTGTTTGGAAAAGCCGGGATCGAAGCGCATGCGGTGGACGAAGCAGAGCGTCACGGAATGAAGAACGGACGGATTTTTTATTATGACGAGAAAAAAAACTGGTGGAGCCGCGCGGGGGAGCCGAGCAAGATGCCCATCGGTGAGCCGGGAGGACCGGATTCCGAAATGTTCTGGGATTTTGGCGCAGAGCGCGGCCTGCACGAAAAATCTGAGTACGCGGATCAGCCCTGCCACGTGAACTGCGACTGCGGGCGGTTTCTGGAGATCGGGAATAACGTGTTCATGGAGTACATCAGGACGCCAAAGGGATTTGAGCGCCTTTCGCAGCAAAATGTCGACTTCGGCGGCGGATTGGAACGGATCGCGGCAGCCGTGAACGATGATCCGGACGTGTTCAAGACGGATTTGTTCGCGGGGATGCGCACGGCGATTGAAAAGATGACGGGAAAGAAATACGGCGAGCGTGAAGAAGAGACGCGCGCGTTCCGGATCGTGCTCGATCACCTGCGTGCTGCGACGTTTTTAACGGCCGACGGAGCGCCGCCGGGCAACAAAGATCAGGGGTACTTCACCCGCCGCATGATGCGCCGTGCCATCCGCTTCGCGGCGAAGTTGGGTCTGACGGTGAACTTCTGCGGCACCGTCGCCGAAGCCGTGATCACGACGTACGCGAAAGCGTATCCGCAACTCACAAAACAGAAGAGCAGCATTCTGGAACTCTTCGACGCCGAGGAAACGCAGTTTCGCAAAACGCTCCTCAAGGGCGAGAAGGAACTCACCGATTACCTGAAAGACCATAACTCGATCGACGGAGCGAAAACGTTCTACTTCTTCGAAACCTACGGCTTCCCGCGTGAGTTGACGGAGGAATTGTTGACTGAGCAAGGCAAGAAGCTCACCGATCCGGCGTCATTTGATGCAGCGCGGGAGAAACATCAGAGTGAAAGCCGGGCGGGCGCGGAGCAGAAGTTCAAAGGCGGCCTCGCGGATCAATCGGCCGAGACGACGAAGCTCCACACCGCGACGCACTTATTGAACGCAGCACTGAGGAAAGTTCTGGGAGAGCACGTGCAGCAGAAGGGATCGAACATCACCGCTGAGCGTTTACGTTTCGACTTTAATCATCCCGATAAAATGACACCGGAGCAGATCAAAGAAGTGGAGCGATTGGTCAATGACGCGATCAAGGCTAACTTGCCGGTCGCATACCACCTGACCTCAGTCGACGGCGCAAAGAAGGAAGGCGCGATCGGAGTGTTCGATGACCGGTACGCGAATGAGGTGAAAGTATACGTCGTAGGAGATGGATCCTTTAGTAAAGAGATCTGCGGAGGGCCGCACGTGGCGCGGACGGGGATGCTCGGGTCGTTTAAGATCCAAAAAGAGGAGTCAAGTTCCGCAGGAGTGAGGAGAATTAAGGCTGTGGTGAGCGGAGGGCTAAAGGAGATAGAAGTGGCAGGAGAGAAAAAATGACTATCCCAAGCCATGAAATGAGGTATACTTGCGCGCTATGGGGCTTTCGGAAACTCCCAATGCGCCGAACATCCGAAACGATGCGGGGATAACGTACGGGCTCGCACGTTGGTGTGGAACGAACGCAGAAGCATTATTTCACACACTCACGCTTCAGAAATTGCATCGGCATGAAATTGATCGTGAACACCTTCCTCCTTGCGTGGAAGATGCGCTCAAAAAAATTGAGGGAATATTCAGCGATGTGAACATGAATGGCCGTCTTTCGGTGAAACACTGTATGGAACAGGTGTCATTTCTGCAGCCGGAGGCCCCCGTACGAATCTTTGCAATTGTCGGAATCTTGCGCACGTTCACCGGCCGCGAAATGATCGGCGAATGGGTGGAAATTCTCATAGAAGCGATGGGAAATGACGTGATCCGTGAAACATATCTGAGTTCGGACATTTCGTATGGCCCTGTTCCCGAAGGCTGTGACGTGGCGGGAAAGGTGATGAAAGCATTCAACGCCAAAATCAGCGCATGCGGCGTTGGACCCGTCACCTCCGATGTCTTCAAGATCGCATCATCGAGATTGGTGCGATCTAAGATACTCATTAATTCTACCATGGTCGAAAGAATGAGCGGCAAATCGTCTTTGGCGCAAGAGAGCATTGAGGGTGAGGCAGAGATACATCCGCCGATCACCTTCGAGCAACATTTCGCAAAACACGTAATCGACTCCGTTCACTTCACCATAAATCTTAAAGACGACGAAGTGGAAATTAATTTGCGATCGGCGGAAATTCCAATGCTTGCGAGGAGTACGGATGATCGTTTCCGAACACCCCGATCGACAAAAATGGAGAGAGTTCCAAACGTATAAAGATCACTGCATCAGTAAAAGGTGAAAGTCCCTCGTACGCTCGTCGCTCCGCGACGAGCTACTCGGGATGACATGTTGGTTGTATGTGTAGGGGCATCATCATTGTCTGCTGCTGATCTCATTCGGCCGACCTGAAGAGGCTGAAAATGTACATCTCCGCGCATGCAGTTCATTCAAACAGATGGAGTTGAGGCGCCTTGTTTAAAAAAGGGGCTTGTCATCCCGAGTAGCCCTGCGGAGCAGGGCGTACGAGGGACAAGGTGCTTGGCCTTACCCTCAAGAACCCTGTTATGATGTCCGCCATGCGACTGATGCGGTTCTTCACCTGCGTGTTCCTGCTCCTTTTTCCTGCTGTTGCTTTTGCGATGCAGGAGACAGTGTGGAGTTTCGAAAATAAACAAGTCCCCGGCGACTGGAATGTGGCGGGTTTGGAGCATGTGACGGGGGAAAACGAGGGTCTGCATATCGTGACATCCACAGACGGGAAAATGGGCCGCAAAAATGACGCACTGCACTCCATCCATGTCGTGCTCGTCGCGGTGGAATCCACGCACTCCGTGAACGCGTTGCTGGAGTGGCGGAATAAGGGCCAGCCGGCGGGGGAGGTGTTCCAGATCCCGCTTTCCATCCCCGCAGGCAGAAACGTGATCGGCGAGAACATGCTGGAAATCGATGCGTGGGACGGACAGCCCGAGGGGATCGGACTTGTGTTCCCCGCGGGCAGCGACCTGCGTATCGGCGAAATCCGTCTGCAGTCGTGGAGTGTTCCCGAGCAACTCGGATACCTGTGGCAATCGTTCTGGAAGTTCGACGACATCGAACCTTACAGCATCAACTTTCTGTGGGGGCCGGTGCTCACGCGCACGCCCGTGGGACTCGCGAATCTGTTCATCATGCGCCCGCCGCCGCGCGGGTGGTCGTTCAATCGCCTGATGCTGCCGCTGCTTGGCATCGTTCTGATCGTGACGTTCGCATGGTGGAAATGTTTTCCGTCGGGACGCAGGCGCGGATGGGGCGGTTTACCCCGTGCGCTTGCGGTATTTTTGAGTGTATGTGCGGCCGGCTGGCTGGTGTGGGATCTGCGGATGGGACTCGAGTTTCTGACGTACGCTCACAACGATTATGTGAAGTACATCGGCGAAGCCGATCCGGAAAAAAAGCGAGTTCGGAACTTCGGGACGATTTACAGTCTCATCAATCAGGTGAAGGCCAACCTGCAGGAGCAGCCGCGGTACGTGGTACTGCAACCCGCCGGTTACCCGTTCGTTGCGATTGCGCGATATCTCACATACCCGTCAGTGCCACTGCCGGGAGGTCAATCGACCGATGGCATCCGCTACTGGCTCGTGCTCGAACAGGATGATCTGAAACTGAATGATCAGGGACAACTGACGCGGGGCGCTGACGTCCTGACAGCGTCGGGCAAAGTGATCAAAATATTTCCCCATAGTTCTTTTCTTTTCCGCATCAACTGACATGTCCTGATCTCGAACTTTCCGTTTTCCTCTTTCCACTTTCCTCTTGTCTCTTGTCTTCCTCTTCATTGGCCTTCTCCCTCCCGCACTCTTCGGCTGGCTGCTCCTGAGCGTCCTCGAAGGCCGGCACCGTCTGCTGACGCAGGCTGAGCGTGTGTCCATGGGCATGATCATCGGGCTCACAAGCTGGTCCTTCGTTGCATTTCTGCTGCATATCGGCGCGGGACTGTCATTCTCTCTTTTTGGCTTCCTGCTGTCGTTTGCAGTCGTCTTGATTCCGCTCGGGATCGTCGCGTACCTGCACCGCCACCATCATGTGACAAGCGGACCGTCGGTGATGCAGAGAGGGACATTCCCCGGCTGGACGTTGAGCGTACTGATCGTGCTCGTGGCATGGACAGTCATCAAAATCGCAGCGGGCGGCATGATGCTCACGATGGTGCCCGCGTATTTCGACGATAGCGGCGACAACTGGAACCTGCGCGGCAAGGCATACTTCGTGAATCAAGGGATCGAGTTGATCGTGGCGCCCGAGACGGTTGCAAGCGGCATCAGTTCGTACCCGCCGTCGGTCCCCACGATGAAGGCGTGGCTGGCGACGCTCAAGGGAATGTGGGACGAAGGACTGATCAACAGTATCCATATCGCCTGGTACATAGCCTGCCTCGCACTCACCTACTGCGCGCTCAGGCGAAAGATGGGGATGGCATGGTCGATCATCGGCACGTACGTACTCGCATCATTGCCGCTCTTCCTCATGCAGGGGACGAATGCATATGCCGACGTCTATATGGCGGGCCATCTTCTGAGCGCGATGCTGATGCTCATGTATGCGGCAGAGTCGCCTGACCGCAGTTCCGCGCTCGGGTACCTGAGGATCGGCGCTCTCGCAGTATCACTCCTTCTCTTCACAAAGAACGAAGGTTTCATCCTCTATACACCGCTTCTCTGTATCGCATTCGCGGTGAGCCTGCTGATGCTCCTGAGACGCAGACTTCTGACGATGAACGATGCGATCGTGAGCGTCGGCATCCTGATCCTCTTCCTGATCCTCACGGGAGGACCGTGGATCGGCTTCAAGTGGGCGCACGGTCTTGGCTTCGGCAACGCAAAAGACGTGGGTCAGATCCAATTTTTGTGGCAGCCGAACGTGCTGCTGGCCACGGCCGTGAATACGTTCTTCGAGGGAAACTGGCTGCTCCTGTTCCCTTTCCTGATCGCACTTGTGATCCTCGGATGGCGGCTGCTGCTGAGGCCCGGCCTCATGATCTTCGCCGGTTTCATGTTCGCCGCCTTCGGACTCCAGTACTTCATCTTCCTCTTCACAGGTCTTTCATCAGAAGCGATACAGCAGACGGGATATGCGCGTGGGATCATTCAGCTGATACCGATTATCGTAATCACGACGATGCTGCTGCTAAAAAACTTTATTGACAGGCGAAGAGCGTTGTCACCCTGAGCTTGCGAAGGGCGACAGCGCGTGTCTATGGTTCGCAGGCTCACCATGACATCTTCCCCGCACTCAGCTACTCTTCTCCCCGTGCCCTCCTACGCCGCCTTCATCGGTCACCAGCCCCACATCAGCCTTGCCGAGCTCTCTGCGTCGGTTCCCGGTTTCAGACTGCGCGAAATCGTGCAGAAGACCGCCGTTTTGTTCGATTCCAAGGAACCATTGCCGACGGACTGGCTGCGTAAGCTTGGAGGAACGGTGGTGTTTGCGGAGCAGCTGGAAGGGAATTTTTCGCCGGATGACATTCCCGCGCTGCTCCAGTCGCACATAAAAGGTGTGAAGGGCAAAGCGACGTTTTCGCTCCGGACATTGGGGCTGCAACCGCGCGATGTGAGTGAGCTCTACCGCAAATGCAAAGATAATTTGAAGAAGCACGGCCATTCCTCGCGCTACGTGGGCAACGAGCGGAAGCCCGCGCTCTCGGTGGTGCTGCGCAGCGAAGGACTGCTCAATGGTTCCAAAGGCTGCGAACTCACGCTCATCAAATTGGAGAAAACGCTCTGGGTTGGCATCACGCGTGACGCGCAGGATATCGACAGTTACACCAAGCGCGACATGGAAAAGCCCGTGCGCGATATGACCGTGGGAATTTTGCCGCCCAAACTCGCGCAGGTGCTCCTCAACTTCGGTGTGTGGCTGGCCAACGGTGATGCTCCGCGAGCTCTCAAACCCGATCCTTTAGCCAAGAAGAAAGGACCGGAGACAAGGCCGTTCGCCGTGCTTGATCCCTTCTGCGGCACGGGCGTGATCCCGATGGAATGCCTGCTCCGCGGCTACGCAACACTCGCCAGTGATAAGTCGGAGAAAGCCGTGAGCGGAACCGAGAAAAATTTGGAGTGGGTCCGCAAGCACTGGAAGATCCTCAAGACCCCGGTCCCCTCGAGCGTGTGGAAGCAGGATGCACTCAAAGAATTTAAGATCGAAACCCCCGTCGACGTGATTGTGACCGAGACGTCGCTCGGCCCCAACCTCCGCGCCCGTCCCACCGCGAAGCAGGCGCAGAGCCTGAAATCGGACAACGAACGTTTGCAGGAAAACTTCCTGAAGAATGCCGCCAAATGTTTCCCCGGTGTGCCGCTCGTACTCACATGGCCCGCGTGGTACTACTCGAAAGGCGGATTGCATTTGGACCGCGTCTGGAAAACCGTTGAAAAACTCGGCTACGAAGCCGTGCTCCCCCCGCACATCACGTCCACAACCGGCAGACCATCATTGCTCTACCGCAGGCCGGACCAGTTCGTGGCGAGGGAGATTGTGCTGCTCAGGGCGAAGAAATAGTCCCTCGTACGCTCGCCGCTCCACGGCGAGCTACTCGGGATGACATGTGTGTTTTTATGTAAGGCCTCAGCCCCTGCATGCTACTGATGTCATTCGGCCGAGCTGGAGTGAATGAAATCATCCATCACCGCGCATGCACAACATTCAACGGAATTGGATGAGGCGCCTTGTTTTTAAAAAGGGTTTGTCATCCCGAGTAGTTCGCGT
>CAZXIO010000018.1:0-10159 GCA_964640805.1 uncultured Candidatus Peribacteria bacterium | reverse complement strand
GACTCCCACTGCGGCCTCTGCACTCGAAGCGCCCGACGGCTCAAGCGCCTCGACTGGTTCAGCCGGCTTGAACTGATCGACTATCACGACGACCATGCGCGAAGGACATCAGCTCCTGATCTCCGATTCGAGGATCTCGACAAATCCATGCACATCAGACTGCCCGAAGGACGCACCATCACCGGCTTCCGCGCATTCCGGCACATCGCGCGCCACATGCCGCTCCTCTGGCCCCTGATGATCCTCTGTTATCTGCCCGGTGCGGCGTGGATTGGCGAGAGAATTTACAAACGCATTTCATTGCGGCGCGACGCGTGCACGCACGGAGAGTGCGGAGGCTGATACGTTATTCGGCTCGGAAGCTATGGAGCATGTGATCGAGCAGTGCTTTCATGTCGTCGAGTGCTCGCTCGCGTGCAGAGCGCTCCTTAGAATCTTCAATCCTGCTCGGATCGCCGTAGAACATGTTCAGCACAATGCCGATACAATGTGTGTCATCTTTCTTCGATGTATAGAGCACGGCCCTCTGATAACTTCCCATAGCGGCGTCATCTTTGAGGGTGGAGGAGAACACTCTGCCATCCACGTTCACCGTGGCGGCAGAAGAGGGATTCGGAGTGAATTCAAAGATACGAAAAAGATCGGGGCACGACGGCTCGATGGCAACTGCGAAATGATTGATCGTCCCCGAATATCCAACCCCTTTGGCCCCGCCAAGATCCACATGCTCGGCCAGAAAAGCCGTTCCTGCGTCGGACGATTGAACGGTCCAGTCACTTGGATACTCCATCGAATACCCATCTGAATGATTCTGATACGGAAGCCACTCGGTGGAAAACGGCGTGGGCAGAATTACGATCGTCTTCAGGACGTTCTTGAGCGTCTCCTGCATCGCGGCTTTTTGCTGCTCCGCGCGCTGCCGGTCACTCTCCGTTTCCTGCATCACGCTGTTCACGCCGATTGTTTTCTCAAGAACCAGACACCGTGAGAGACTGATCCGGGACGAAAACGTGATGGTGTCGTACTGCGTTCCCGCAGCTCCTTCGTCGTTCTCCACGGCTGTGAAAGAGCGGCCTCCCAGCAGCACCGTCTGCACGATTGTGCCGGACGCCGGATAGGGGGTGGGGCACTCCGAAGGAATCGTGATTTTGATGTATGCATTGTTGACGAACGATGCCTGATCCGACACATTAATCCGCACGCCCCCGTCCTCGTCTCTCATGGTCCATGATCGTCTGATCGGGCTTATATGTCCCGTCTGAATATCCCTCGACGATCCCCTGCTCCTGCACATAAAGGATGGCGTCATAGTTCGGATGACTTGAGGGGACATCGCGGAAGCCGGCGGCGGCGACAGTAAGAGGAGCAAGAACGCCGAGCAGAACGGTGAGGGTGACGGAGAAAAGGATTCTCATGCCCCCAATGTACTCTTACTGCCGGCAGAAAGGCATAAATTCTATGCTACCGCCCTATCGTGCAATTCCATTCACCGACCCGCAACGGAGGAAATCTTCACTCCTCCAACTGCGCAATCTGCTCCTCAAGGTCCGACTGCTGCTGTTCCAGGATTGCCAGCTGCGCTTCCAGCTTGTCGAGCTTCACCAGGATCAGTTTTTGATTTGCGGCATCGGACGTGCGATCGAGCAGATTTTGCGTCGTCTCAATTTTCTTTTCCTGTTTTGCGATTTTTTTCTCGATGAGTACCAGGGCCTTCCTGAGCTTCTTCAATTTCTTCGCATCCGTGCTGCTGAGAGGAGCGGATGAATGCATGGCAGGCGACGGTTCTTTGCCATTCATGGACGGGAACGGCACGCCGCCGAATGGGGAGGCTGTTTTTCCCTGCATGCGCATCATCGACTCGGCCCATTTGTCCGCACCACCCTCGTCATGGCTTCCGCCTGCATCCGACGCTGCGGGAGTGAGGCCGTACTGCTCCGGAGTGTGTATGGTGCCGGTGCAGTTCTGCACATTGCCATTCCAGGCGGTACCCGTAATGCACACGGGATGATTGCCGTTCTTTTGGATGTCTTCGATGATCTGCTCGCGCGACAATCCTTCCTTGCTCGGATCGTACGCGGGGGTCAGGCCGTACTGCTGGGGTGTGTGGAGCGTGCCGGAACAACTTTGGGCATTGCCGGTCCATCCCGATCCCGACACGCAGATGGCATGATTGCCGTTGCCCTTGATGGCTTCGATGATCTGCTCGCGCGACATTCCTTCCTTGCTCGGATCGTACGCGGGGGTCAGACCGTACTGCTCGGGCCGGTGGACGGTACCGCTGCAGCTCTGGATATTTCCAGCCCATGAACTGTCCGTGACACAAACCGGATTATTGTTATTTGCGCGGATGGCGGCGATGATGTCTTCCTGTGAAAGACCGCGATCGGGTGCGGGTTCGGGTGTGGGCTCGGGTGTTGGTGTGGGTGGAGGAGAAGGAGTGGTTGATCCGCCGTTACCCGACGTGTTCCCTCCACTCTCCGATGCGGCCGAGGAGGAAGCGGGAGCAGATGAGGATGTAGGACTGTTGGCAGCGACGATGAATTCCACCATCCTGCAGTTATTTGTTTCGTTCTGTTCCGGAATGTGCTGATAGACGCTGTTTGCGCAGATTTTTATGCGGTTCGGTCCGGGATCCAACTGCACGCCGTAGTTCTTCGTCACTTCCACGGTAGTGGAAGCGCCCGGCTCCAGTGCCCTTGTCGTATATGTGGAATTACTGTCCACGGGGAACGTGCTGGTAAGGCCCGCAAGCAGGCTGTATGCGGCGAACGATTGGGGAGCCGCCCGCTGACCGGCATTGCGGATGGTTGCGGTGAAGCGCAGCACATCCGACGGGACCGGACTCGTCGGCGACACGGTGATTCCTGTCACCTCAAGATCGGGAAACGCACCGGCAGTCACCGTCACACCCTGGCTGAGACAGTTATTGGATGTATTGGACTCGGCCATAGGATTACTGATGGGTTGGTTTGCACAGGCCGTATAGGTATATGAGCCTGCAGCGGGCTGCCCGGCAATGTTGGGAAAGGTTTGGAGATCGGTGACGACCACACTGGCACCCGGCCTGATCGCAGGGGTGCTGGCAAAAATCGAACGGGCACCGAACGTCAAACGTATCTGTGTTATGCGGGCATCGACTGCCCCTTGGTTCTGTACGGTAATCGACACGGGACTCGGTGTGCCGCTGACGACCGTCGACGGAGGATTGATCGCCGTCACGATCAGGTCTGTGCTTGCCGTCGAATCGCCGAGGACGATGAATTCCACCATCCTGCAGTTATTTGTTTCGTTCTGTTCCGGAATGTGCTGATAGACGCTGTTTGCGCAGATTTTTATGCGGTTCGGTCCGGGATCCAACTGCACGCCGTAGTTCTTCGTCACTTCCACGGTAGTGGAAGCGCCCGGCTCCAGTGCCCTTGTCGTATATGTGGAATTACTGTCCACGGGGAACGTGCTGGTAAGGCCCGCAAGCAGGCTGTATGCGGCGAACGATTGGGGAGCCGCCCGCTGACCGGCATTGCGGATGGTTGCGGTGAAGCGCAGCACATCCGACGGGACCGGACTCGTCGGCGACACGGTGATTCCTGTCACCTCAAGATCGGGAAACGCACCGGCAGTCACCGTCACACCCTGGCTGAGACAGTTATTGGATGTATTGGACTCGGCCATAGGATTACTGATGGGTTGGTTTGCACAGGCCGTATAGGTATATGAGCCTGCAGCGGGCTGCCCGGCAATGTTGGGAAAGGTTTGGAGATCGGTGACGACCACACTGGCACCCGGCCTGATCGCAGGGGTGCTGGCAAAAATCGAACGGGCACCGAACGTCAAACGTATCTGTGTTATGCGGGCATCGACTGCCCCTTGGTTCTGTACGGTAATCGACACGGGACTCGGTGTGCCGCTGACGACCGTCGACGGAGGATTGATCGCCGTCACGATCAGGTCGGGCTGGGGCGATACCTGCGCCATAAAGTCTCTGACCGTGAAGCTGGCTCCGGTCAGAAGCAGAACCGTGAGCGCAACGGATTGGATCACACGTGAGAAGGAGTGCATGGAGTTGGAGTGGGTATTTGTTTTATTATACTATATTTTTGTAATTTATGCAATATCTCTATAACTGACGACTTTGGCCGGATTTTCAACCCAAATAGGCTTCCTTCAATTTTTTGATGTCCAGCTTCTTCATCGTAAGCATGGCCCCCATCGCCCGCTCCTTTTTCTCCGGATCTTTACCCCTCATCAATTCGCTCATCATGGTTGGAGTAATCTGCCACGTGACGCCGAACTTGTCGGCAACCCATCCGTAGCGCTTGCTGTACGAGTATTCGCCCAATTCCATCATCACTTTTCCTCCATCCGAGAGTTTCTCCCACAGGGCATCCACCTCTTCTGCAGTCTTGCAGTGCACGAAGAATGAAATGGACGGATTGATATGGAAAGCGGGGCCGCCGTTGAGAGCCAGGAACCATTGGCCCTCAATTTCAAATTCAGCGGTCATCACCATACCCGCCTTCTTTCCCGTCACCGCCTCGAGGGACTTGGGATACAGCGCAACCGTGTGCATCTTCGAGTTTTTGAAAATTGAGGTATAGAATTTCGCGGCTTCTTCGGCCCCGGAATTGAACCAGAGACAGGTGGAGATTTTTTGCATAAGCAGAGTGTATCGTCTTACTTCTTCACTTTCACGGTGAACGTGACAGGCGTCTCGGGCATATCATGCGCATCGCGCAGAATATTGGAGATAGCCGAAACAACATCCTGCCCCGCGGTCAGCTTGCCGAAAATCGTGTAGTGCGGGGGCAGGGCTACGTCCGATTCCATGATGAAGAACTGGCTGCCATTGGTATCGGGCCCGGCATTGGCCATGGCGAGCACTCCTTTCTTATAGCCGATTTTGTAGAGAGCAGGGGCGTGTTTGATTTCATCCGCAAAGGTCGGTCCATAAATGCTTTTCCCGCCCGTCCCGTCACCGTTGGGATCGCCTCCTTGGATCATAAAGCCCGGAATCACGCGGTGAAACATGAGGCCGTCGTAGTAGCCCGACTTCGCCAACGTGACGAAGTTTGTGACCGTTTTCGGCGAAGCCGTTGCATTCAACTGCAGCGTGATGTCGCCTTTGGATGTGTGCAGGATGACCGTGTGTTTTCCTTTCAGATACTTTCCATTCCAGACAATTTTTTTAGCTGTTGCAGACATAGTGGAGGAGGAAGAGGAAGAGCGGCGCACCCGGGAGTACGCATTCGCTGCGGGGGTGGAGGGCAGTACCGAACAAACAACCAATGTGATGATGCCGAAGGCAATGAACGGGATGCGCTAACTGTACATGCGATGAAGAGTGTACATCATGCTGTTTTGGTCTGCCGTAATTATCGAGAAACATGGCCTCCCGATGTGACTCCTTCCGATACTGAATGCTCTTCCTGAATTTGATGGAAAAATGATACGGTACAGACAATGAGAAAAATCTTGCCTTTTGTCCTGGTCGCCATTGTAATATTTTTGGCCGTAGCGGTAGGTCGTTTTTCGGCAAAAGCATTATTGACTTCAGAAAGTAAACGATTCGCAGGTTCATTCGAGACATGTCCGGATCCATTTATCTTCCGGTTGCCGGTCGATATCAATAAAGTCACCTCAATACTGTATCCCGGACAAGTGAGAGGCGGAGATTTTAAGGCGCATGGCGGCTTTCGGTTCGACACCTCGCTTCCCAATCGGATAACGGTTACTGCGCCTTACGACGCTCAAGTGATTGCAGGGGCACGATATCCCGTGAATGGTGACATTCAATACACACTCGATTTTGCACACCCCTGTGGAATCAGGTACCGATTGGGCCATCTTCTTACACTCACGCCCAAGTTTCAGGCGATTGCGGAAAAATTCCCCCTCCCGAAAGTCATGGATTCCCGAACAACGCAGGTTACTTCTCCGATAAAAGTCAGGCAGGGAGAAATTATCGCAACCGCGGTGGGTCTCACTACGGGGGGACAGCCCGATGCCTTGGGAGGCGTAAACACTTTTGTCGATTGGGGGGTGTATGATTACCGGCAGAAAAACAAGTCCGCAAAAGATCCTGCCTGGGCCGCCGCACATGCTTCTGACACGTATCAGTACGGTGTTTGTTGGTTCGATTGGATTTCTCCCAAAGATAGAGCAAAAGTATTGGCACTGCCATCGTCCGATGGTAAAAGCGGGAAAATGAGTGATTTCTGCTCTCGGTGAAGAGCCTTGCGTGAGTGGTGTGCGGATCCGGATGGCTCCCCAACGTGGCTCCTTCCAGAACTGACGATGGTGTATCGAGCCTTGAAAGCCCTGCCTTTGGCTAACCCAAAAATTGGAATGGTAGAGGCATTTTAGTGTGCTTCTCTGAATGCTATTACAGTCTTTCACAATCACGAAGAAAACGGAAAGGACGATGAAGGGCAGCAGCGAGCCGAGGGGCCGACGTCGCGCAACTGCATGAGAGCAGTGTAGCAGGAGCGATAATTCTTTTACTTTTGTTCGTACTTCTCCAGACCCTTTACGCGGATTTCCAACCCGCGATTTTCCGGAGAAGGTGAACCATCTGGAGATTTTGCTTTTTCTTTGCACAGATATTTGTCCTCAAAGGAGAGCGATATAGTGGCTTTATGCGTACCTTTGCCGCTGCCTGGAAAGTTGTAATCCTCTTCATATTCAATGCTGAGCGGTTTCGAAAATTCGATGATCTCGGTTCCTGGGTGTTTGCATGTGAAGGCTCTGATGGCACGGTACTGCTGCTCGACGGGGAGGGTTTTCTTCGGCAGATCAAAAGTCGTTGGGGTAAAATTTCTGTTGCGTGTCGTCAGAGCAGTCCTGCCATCGCCATTGACGGTGTATGTGGATCCCTTCTGAATCCGGTAATACATAATCACGTTGCCGCTCTTTTCACTGATCACTACCAGATTCTCCGTTGCCTGCACTTTGAAGAGGTACGGCACGCTGTCACCCACCTCCACCTCCCGTGAGCCGGGGCTCGCGGAAATGGTGAAAAGCGCATTGAGATTGTTCACGATGATGCCGGAGAAGTGTGTGAGCGTGAATGTCGCCGTTGCATTGCTTCCGTCCGTCGTGATGTGTAGATTCTCCACTGGCTCAAATCCTTTCTCCGATACATGCCAGAACGAAGGAATTGTCTGCGCGCCCGGCAGCTTTATGGTCACGGTCGCAGGTGAACTGAGTTGGTTATCCGGACCAAACGAGTACGCGAGCAGTCCATCCTCCTTCAGATCCATACCTGTCAGTTCAGATGCAGTCACGCGGCTTACACTCATCCCGGATGCTCCAGTTACCGTCACCATGCCATCGGCGGATGTTACCGAACCGGAGCCTCCGCTATTCCAAAAAAGGATCACTCCGATCACGAGTATGACAAGAGCGACGATGACGAAAAGCAGGGAGCGCTTCATGGGTTTAGGTTAGCAAATACAGAACGAAAGTAAACGTAATGGCTCCCCAGGCTGGCTGTTTTCAGAACTAAGAAATATCTTCCGCATGCTCCAGAGTCCTGAAAATCGGTCACTACGGTTACCGGCGAGTTGATTGTGGCTTAGGGACGAGGAAAAGTGTTGTAACTGTGGAGTAACCGTGGTGGTAGCAGTAACCATATTCTCTACTTGATCGGACTCTCCCTCATTCATTATTAGGCCGGGACGGTAGAACACAGGAAAGTCTGACCGGCAGAGCCGTTGGTTTACCGGATGATTACTTAGAATCTAAAACCAAGTCGGATTCAGCTGTGAGAAATTATTATTGTTCGAAAAAGAGGGATCCACATTCGTACTCTTTAGTACTGTGAAGTGAAGGCCATCAGAAGATACCGTGAACATCAGTATCTGTTCCACGCCGTTTTTGGTGACAGCTCCATCCATCACAATGTGTTTTCCATCCTTTGAAAAGTCACCATCAAGTGCAAATGTGCCGAGGTTTGCCTGACCAGGAAATTTAGTCGAAATTCGATAACCTGCTTTCTTCAAGCCTGCTAGAACATTTAGCTTTACATCAGTGATAGCCTTGCCACTTTTAGCGTCGTAAATTTTTAACCTGACGGGGTCAAGGATTTTCTTGCCATCCTTTGATACAGCGATTTGGCTTCCCCCAGCATTCGCTATGGAAAGAACCTCTTTTTTCTGGTCAGCATCATACACATGAATCCGTAAGCCGTCTTGCGGGCTGAAGGACACGTACGCAATTTTATTTGACGCATGAAACCACTCAGGAGATTCTTCATTCAAGGGAAGAAAACTTATTCTCTGGTATTTGCCATCTGTCAGATTCACAATATAGATATTCAAATCATTGATCGGTAATGCTGCACTTTCGCTCGCTTGGACTGCGACGCGTTTCCCATCTGGAGACAGTGAAACTCTACCAATGAAATATAAGCCTTGAACATTTACCGAGCTGGTTTGACCGTCAGGCTTGTAGATATTTATAGTGTGCATGTTATCAGCAATGACCATCTGGTCTTTTTGTATATCAAAAACGCCAGGAGGCATAACAATTCTTATAGGCAGTGAATTGTTTATCGATGCAAGAGTTGACTGCTGTGATGTATTTGAAACTTCCTTGTAATACATTCCCGAGGGGAAGACACCCGACGAAGGCATCTTCACACTAGTAGTACTGCTCGACGAAGACGAATGCTTCTTGATTGGTCTGCATCCGGTCTTCATGTTGCAGATACTGGCAAAAACCGTGGTGGCGAGGAGTATTCCCCCCACGCACACACAGGACAGGAGTAAGGATTTTGTCTTCATGGAAAAGTGGGGCAAGGTCCGGTTGACGGTCAGTCTATCATGTTGATGCATGTCGCAGAATCCCTGCAAATCCGTCTGAATATGTGCATGACCCAGTCGGCCCAATGGCGTCGCCATGAATCAGGTATACGAAAATCCATGGCAGTGCCAACAATGGCGCTGCCATGAACCCGAGCGAGCATAGCGAGCGAGTGGTTCATGGCTCCCCGACGTGGCTCCTTCTAGAACTGACGACAGTGTACCGAATGCTGAAAGGACTTCAATTTGAAAAACTCACTCTAGGTGCTGCTCTAGCTAGGTAGCTTGAAATTGTAGCTTTCGAAGTCAGCACCTTAAGCCAAAATTTCTGGCTCGACGTGGTTCAAGTTATTAGAACTCATCAAAACTTTCTAGTTCCAACTTCGGAAGTGATGATTGATTTCTAACGATTGAATACTTTGATTACTAATTACTCCTTGCATAATACTTTCCCAATCTACCCAATTCGATTGAGACATAAATTTTTCTAAGTTATCAATCTGTTCCGTGGTGAGGGAAGGGGGATCTTTTCTCCTCCCAGTATTTTCATACGAACTTAGTTTTGATTGCTTTAAGTCCAAGATATTTCCAATGTCAGCCTGCAGCAATTTCTCTCCTCCGTGACGGTAACGCATCACTCTTACCATACGAAATTGCTCCCTAGAATTTACAATCCGTAATCTTTGAAAAAACTCAGTCCGAAAGCGCACGCGATTATCTGTTTCATGGTCAGCAGGATTATTGATATTCGTTCCGATGCCAGATTCTGATGCAGGCACTGATGTGGACCCTAAGAGAATTGCATCGCCTTTTTTTATCACACCTGTTTTCAAAACACGAACACGCAAACCTCCGCAATTCTCGAAAGCATCTTTGAAACGTTGCCTGAGGTCTTCCTTTCCTGAAAGAATCCCAGGTCTGTCGCACGGATCGCACAGTTCTACTCCTTCGACAAGAACTTCACCGATGAGAAATTGTTTCCCAACGAGATCATTGAGGTGAATGCCGATGGTGAGCAAATTGCGTCTAGTATCTGCAAACGTTACTTCAAGATTTTTGAGAAGGCGCACTGCATCAATCATTTCACTTTCTATGAGAGTGATATGCCTGTCGATATTGCGCGGTGGTGGCGATTTCGAAAAAGCCCCTTTGCCTATTGCATATCGATCGCCATCAATGCCGGTTTCGATGACAGTTGCTTCCTCTAAAGGTTCCATCGCCTGACCTTTGTCTCTTGCAATCTGAATTTCGTTAATGTGTGGATGCATATGTGTATTATAATTATTCTACTATAATTGTCAATTTCTGGCTCCCCCGGCTGGATTCGAACCAGCGACCTTCTCGTTAACAGCGAGCTGCTC
>CAZXIO010000017.1:0-18209 GCA_964640805.1 uncultured Candidatus Peribacteria bacterium | reverse complement strand
TTATGCTATCATTATCCTATGAAGGATCAGCATGAGAACACCCAAGCAAGCGATACCACTCAGTTGGAAAAACCGGATCCGAGGATAGAAAAAGGTCTGGAGACGTTCAAAGCATTTTTGGACACAGACGTCATCGGGCAGATCGTGGCGGGACAGCGTGTTTTTGGAGTGACTGTTCCTTCAAAGTGCGTCACTGATCCGAGGGCATGGGGTGTCACAATCGGGCCGGTCAATTCAAATCATCCTCAATACCAACGGAAAATACCCATGCAAAATTTATGGGGACGAGCCGAAGCGGCAGAAATTTTTCTCAAATACTTTCCACCGACGCTCGACCTTCTCACGGAAGAACTTGCCACCCAATTGAACAAAAAATATCAGGGTTCCTCGGTGAAAGGGCGGAACGTGAGTCTTGTGGTGCCTGCAAACGGTTTTGCGGGCCATGAACACTACACGGATGATGTGCGTGATCCCAGGAAGTGGAAAGTAGTGCTGGATCCAAAATTCATCGATACGAACGTAGCCATCAATCTGGTGGAGGTACCCGGTGCGGAAGAAGGCGATGAACCTCTCTATACCGTCCAAGCAGGGGAGCCGCATCCGGATGCGCAGGGGCTCCACATTCCGCTCACGGGGATGCTCGATGAGAAAGCGATGCAGGCTCTGTTTCAACGGCAGTACGGCAGACTCACTGCAAATGAGATCCCTCTGATGCAGCGAACGGGCTTTATCGCCAAGTTTCAGCGACTGTTTTCATAAACTGATATCCATTCCAAAAAAACCGGAGCGACTCTCGTCATCTCCGGTCTTGCCCCGCGAAGCTCCGAAGAGCGTAGTGGGGTTGTAAGATCTATTTCAACGTCACTTTGGCTCCGGCCGCCCCGCACCAGACGCTGTGGCGTCGATGCGGGGCTCAGTGGGAGCAAAAATTGCAGTCTTAGATTTATTTCAGAGTGACTTTGGCGCCAGCCGCCTCCAGAGTCTTCTTCATCTTCTCGGCTTCGTCCTTGGGGACGTTTTCTTTGACCATCTTGGGGGCGCCATCGACCATGGCCTTGGCTTCTCCAAGGGCGAGGCCCGTTACTTCGCGCATGGCTTTGATCACGGCGATCTTCTGGGCTCCGGAATCCGTGAGTTCCACGTTGTAGCTAAGCCTTTCCTCGTCAGCTGCTGCTGCTCCGCCGCCCGCTGCGGGGGCTGCTGCTGCAGCCGGAGCGGAGGCCGAAATTCCATACGTCGTTTCCATGTACTTCACGACGTTATTGAGGCTGATGACGTTCAGCTTTTCGAGAGCGGTGATCACTGCCTGCTCCTCGGCGGTAAGGGTGATGGTGGCGTCGGCCATATAAGATTGGGGAATAGGGATTAGAGATTAGAAATTAGAATAATAGAGATTAGATCACGCAGTAGCAGCTTTCTTCTTTGCGATCTCGCTCAGACTGCGGGCGAAGCCGGAGAGCGGTGAGTTGCAGATCGAAGCGAAGCTGACGAGGGGGGAGCGGATCATGCCCGCGAACATGGCAAGGAGCACCGTGCGGCCCGGAATGCTTGCGAGGGTGATGGCATCGAATTTATTGAGCAGCTTGCCTTCGAAAATGCCTCCGAGGAACGCCACCTGCGAGTGATCTTTGCTGAATTTGAGAGCAGCTTGGGGACCGGCGACGGGATCCTCGTAACTGAAAATACAGGCAACGGGCCCCGTGAGGATGGAATCATCCAGAGCGGGCAGACCGTTCTCCTGGCTTGCGAGCTTCATCAGCGTCTTCTTCGCCACTTTCATTTCCGCACCGGCCTTCTTCAGGCTCCTGCGGAGCTCGCTCACGTCGGTCACATTCATGCCGATGTAGTGGGCGAAGACAACGGAGGAGGCACGGCTCAGCTTCTCCTTCAGGTCTTTGAGCTGCTCCTTCTTCTGATCGCGTGTGACGGCCATACAGTGGATGGTTCCTCGTACGCCCGCTTCCAGCGGGCTACTCGGAATGACAGAAAATAAAAAGGTCTCCAGAGACGACAATGTCCGGGAGACCAGCGAGGAACACGGCACGAACCACCAAGCCGGGGCCGAGTGACCGATGCTGTATTCCTCGGAGGGGCTTATTTCGGCCTACGGCCTTGTGCCCTCGGTCTTCGGACGCGTGACATTGTATTGATACAAAACTCGAAGTCAAGCGGTATGTACTTTTTTGTCAAGATATTTTGTGTTCTTTCTGCTACACTCGGTCATCTATGGGCATCACGACGTCGCAGGCGGCTACAATGCTTGAGGCAGCGGAGTTGCCTTTGCATCTGCTCGATTCCGATGATCGGATCAAGAAAGCTCTGGCGATCGCCCAGAGGCTCTACGAAGGCAAGCTGCATTGGACGGGCCTGCCTCTGCTCCAGCACACGCTTGGAGTTCTGAGCGTGCTGATGCCGTTCCATCCGGATGCCGATACGGTGTGTGCTTGTTTGCTCCAGCACGCTCTGGAGCAGCGCCGTACGACGCTCACAGAACTGGAAGAAGAATTCGGTGTGAGTGTGAAGACGCTGGTGAGCGCCGTGCATTTGCTCTCGCACGTCAGTATGCGCGGGCTTCGCAGTTCCATCGATGATCTGCGGCTGATGCTTTTGAGTGTTTCCGATGACATACGCGTGCTTCTGATCGTTCTCAGCAACCGTTGCCACGTTCTGGAGCACCTGGATCGCGTGCCTGCGGCCGAAGCGCGGCGCATTTGCCGCGAGGTGCTGGACTTGTTCGCCCCCGTGGCCGCGCGCCTCGGTATTCATGCGCTCAAGCAGCGTATGGAGGCGCTGGCGTTCCCGCTCGTGTATCCGGCCGACTACGAACGGGTCACAGAGCAGCAGCAGAATATCGCGAAGCGTCACGGGTCGTTCCTTCCGGCATCCGCGGTGGCGCTTACGCAGGCCCTCAAGCAGCAGGGAATCAACGCCGATGTGCAGGGCAGGGAGAAATTACCCTTCAGCATCTTCAGTAAGATGAAGTCCAAAAGCATCACCGACATCAGCATGTTGCCGGACTTGTTCGCGCTCCGCGTGCTCGTCGATACCGAAGAGGATTGCTACCGGGCGCTCGGCTTGCTGCATCGCATGGGCAGGCCCGTGGCCAATCGTTTCAAGGATTACATCGCGTTCCCCAAGCCGAACGGGTACAGGAGTCTGCACACCACTATTTCACGTTTGCCGGAAGTGCCGGAAGGAGTCTTTATCGAAGTGCAGGTGCGCACGCACGCCATGCACCGCGAGGCCGAGTACGGCATCGCTGCGCACTGGAGTTACAAAGAAGGAGGCAAGGCGGAACGCATGATGCAGCGTGTTGCGTTGCAGCAGATGCTCACGTCGCAAGAGCCGGTGCAGGGCGTGCGCGGAACGCAGCGCCTGGTGGATCACATCTTCGTGCTCAGTCCGAAAGGCGACGTGATCGAACTGCCGGAGGGCGCAACCCCGCTCGATTTTGCGTTTCAGATTCACACGCAACTGGGGCTTTCCTTCCGCGCCGCGCGCGTGAACGGGAGCATCGTGCCGATGGAATACGAACTCGAGAACGGCGACGTGGTGGAAATCATGACGCACGCCTTGCCGAAGCCTTCGCCCGAATGGATGCAGCTGCTCACCATGAGTTCGTCGCGCTCAAGGCTTCGCCGGTACCTGTACTCCATGGATCGCGAAGGATATGTGGAGAAGGGGAAGGTCGTATTCAACGAAGAGCTCCGGCGCCGTCGCCTCCCCAAACTCGATTCCGATCTCTCGGTCCTGCGTCGCTACGAGGGAAAATATCTCAACCGCGAAGAGCGTGAAGACGTGCTCATGAAACTGGGGCAGGGGACCGACCGCGCGAATCTGCTGGTCCGTCGATTGGATTTGATCAAAGACGCCCAACTCATACTGCCCGTTCGCGAATCCCGCCGTGCGCATGTGCCTGCAAGCGCAGTTCCCGTCGAAACGGAAGGCGGTGTGCCGATGCCGATCAAATTTGCCAAATGCTGCAGTCCTCTCGAGGGCGATCACGAGAAGATCACGGGCTCGGTGACGCGCACGGGTGAAGTGATGGTGCACAAAGCAAAGTGCAGGCTCATCAAGAACGCGAATCCGGAGAGGAGGATTGGGGTGAGGTGGAGAAGGACTTAGGAATTAGGACTTCGGAAATAGGGATCCTACGTCCTTTTTCCCGGGTCCTCAGTCCTAGTTCAACATCCCCTCCACCCACTTCTCAACCTTCTTCCTCCATCTGAGCTCCTCGTACCCCTCGCCGCCTTCGCTGTAGAAGGCCTTCGCCTGCTGCTTCTGCTCCTCGGGTACCGTCGCGAGGACCTCTGTTGCAGCTTGCTTGAGTTCGTCGGCTGTCACCTCGGTGTTGGCGTCTTCAATCAATTTCTGGATGCCGTAGCGCATTGTGATGCGGCGGGTGGCTTCCTGTGCCATCTCTTTGCGGACGTCCTCGGGAGTCTTTTTTGTGCGCTTCAGCCAGTCATCGAACGTCAACTTCTGCTCCTCCAGCCGGCGCGAGAGTTCATCGGCCAGCATGCGCGCTTCCTGATCCAGCAGCTCGGGAGCAATGTCGATCTTTGTTGCCTCCGTCACCATTTTGAAGAGCATTTGCTCGCGGCGGTCGCGGTCCATGCGTGTTTCTTCTTCGTGCATCGAATCGGCGATGCGCTTCCGTACATCCTCCGGTGATTCGCCAAGGCCCTTCTCTTTGATGAATTCAGGCGTCAACACGGGCGTCGTCACTTTCTCGATGCCCTTCACTTCCACCTCGAACGTCACCGGCTTCCCTTGCAACTGCTCGGCGTGGTACTTATCGGGAAACGTGAGTTGCAGCATCTTCTTGTCGCCGGCCTTCACGCCCATCAATCCGTCCTCAAATCCCGGGATAAGCGTCTTACTCCCCAGTACCACCTGGTACCCCGTCGAGCGCGTGCCGGCCAATTCGACGCCGTCGGCGCCTTTGCCCACGAAATCCATCGTCACCTGATCGCCGGCGTCTGCAGGCCGATTCACTGTCTCAACCGTTCTGTATTGTTCCAGCAGATACTGAACCATCCGTTCCACGTCTTTCTCGTCGAACTTGGGCGGCGTCTTCTTCAGCTTGCTCTTGTCGACGGCTTTCACCTTCACATCCGGCTTCTCGACGAGCGTCACCTGAATCGTGAGAGGATCTTTCGACTGCACCTCCACGCGCGGCGGCAAGATGGGCTGCAGTTTGTGCTCCGTGATCACGTTCGTGATGGCTTCAGGCAGAATCTGGCGGACGGTTTCTTCCAGCAGCGCGTCGGGATTCACTTTCTCCTTCACCTTGTCGGCGGGGGCTTTCCCCGGACGGAACCCCGGCACCGTCACATTGCCCCCGATGCGCGCGAGTGCCGCGGACTCGGCCGCGAGCATTTCCTTCGGTTCCACCGTCACGACGAACTGCGTGCGTGCGGAGGGGAGCTTTTTGATGGGGGAGACGGATGGCATGGGGAGGAAAGGAAGGAGGCAAATGTGAATGCCGTAGGTTGTCATGGTGAGGTGCTCGGTAATCGCAACCGAGCCACGAACCAGACAACCGGGACATGAAGTATCGTGTAGAAGTGCCGCGTGTCGTCCTTCGTGGCTCCCGTTGCGATTGCGGGAGCACCTCAGGATGACACGCTACCGCTTACATTCTACGACCGCTTCCTCCAGTACACCAGCAGCGGCGTTGCCACGAAGAACGAAGAATACGTGCCGATGACCGTGCCGAGGATGAGCGTGAGCACGAACCAGCGGATGCTTTCGCTTCCGAGGAAGAACAGCGCGAAGAGCATGATCAGGGCGCCGAGGCCCGTGTTGAACGTGCGAGTGAGCGTCTGTTTCAGGCTGCGGTCGGCGAGCTCCGCGAAATCGCGCGAGCCGCTTTCCTGGTGGAGGTTGTCGCGAATGCGGTCGAAGATCACGATCGTGTCGTTCACCGAGTAGCCCATGATGCTCAGCAGCGCCGAGATGAAGAGGGTATCCATCTGGAACGTGGTGAAGTGGCTCAGGATCGTGAAGATCCCCACGGTGATCAGGATATCGTGCAGCAGCGCCACTATGGCGACGATGCCGAAGCGGATCGGCGAGAGCTTGCGCGGGATTTTGCGGAACGCGATCGCGATGTAAATGACGATCGCCACCACCGCGATCACCAGCGCCCAGAGCGCCCTGCGCTTGAGCGTGTTCCCGACGGTGGGCCCGATGGTGTTGTACTGCGCTTCGCGGAATTCGCCGAGCTCAGTCTTCAGATGATCGATCAGAGCCAGATGCTGTTCGTTGCTCAGCGACTCGGTGCGCACGAAAAGAGAGTCGCTGCGCGTACGCGCGATGGAGACGTCTTCCAGCGGTTTGCCGTCGCTCTTCCATGCGGCCAATGCCGTTTCCAGATCACTGCGCGTTTTGCCCTGCGGCAGCTCAATTTCCATCAAAGTCCCTCCCGTGAACTCGATGCTGAGTTTGGGTCCCGGGTACACAAGCATCGCGAGGCTCAGTGCAACGAGGATCCCAGAGACCGTGAGGAAGTACTTCGATGATGTGACGAAAGAGAATGCCACGAGCGGAGAGTAGCGTGTATCAGAGTGTCTGCCAACTCACCTGCAGTACCCGCCCCCACCGCTCCATTGCCCACGCGAAGCGCTCGGGCAACGATCCTCCCGCCAATTCCCGAATCATGGGATCCGCAGGAGAGAGAAGCGACGAGTCCGTTCCCGATGCCACGCCACCCGCCACGAACTCGCCTCTGCCGAGCGGCAGACCCGGGATCTCGACGGATCCATCGATCCGCTGATTCACCCACGCAGGTGCATTGCTGATCAAGAAAGTGTCGCCGCGCACGGCCGTGATGATGGAATCGCTTGCCGTGCCCGACACGGAGACTGTCCAGCCGCCGCGCTCAGATTGCACCTCGTTTGCGGTCTCGTCGCCGGCGCGCACCTGCCTCACCGTGACGCCGTCTTCAAATTCCCGCTCGGTCACAGTCCCGCCGCCCATTGATCCTTGAGCGCTGCGCCGTATTCGGTTCAGCCTCTCCGCCACGCCCGCGCCGCGCGCGCGGCCCTCGAGCAGGAATGGTGTGCGACCATCCCCAGTCTTGTTGCCCATAACGATTACCGCTTGTGTCTGCAGCAACGGCAGCACGTCGAATTCCAGGCTCACGTCTTCTCCGAACCAGTCACGGACAGTTGTCTTCAGCATCGCTTGTTGCAGCGTGCGCTCCCTTGGAGGCAATCCGCCCAGATACCGTTGCCACGCATCAGCCGGAGCCGAGAGGACGAGGATCCGAACCGCAGCGGGAGAGAAGGAGGGTAGAGGAAGGGGCAGAGCCCATGCTCCCGTTCCGGTTTTGCCGTAGAACCGAAGTATCGTCTTTGTTCCGTCGGCGAATTGCAGCATCGCGGTGGGCGCGTGGCTGCCGATGAGTCGCTGCAGCGGTGTTGCAGACGGACGAGTTTGCGGGCCAAGCCGTGAAAACCGGAAAGAGGTCCGGCTGTCCACGCCGCTTCGAAGAGCGCGCAGCGTGGAATCCGTCCACAGTTTGGGATCGGGCGAAGCCAACAGTGCATCAACGTCGGGTGATGAGGCGACGTACGCTTTACCATCAATTGCCTTCGCTTGTTTCAGGAGCGGATCATTCGGTGCGCCCGGGAATGCCACCCATTGAATCCCGCTCGGGCTTTGCAGCATCGCGATATCGGCCGGCCATTTCATCGCGGGAAGACCCGCAGGGAGTCCCGGGAGTGCGGCCCCATCATCAGTCAGATGCCAGTATGCGATGGTCGCTTCGGCCGGCAGTACCTCGGCTGCCGTCGGGATACGTTGCAGGGAGAAGTAGACGGCAACGCCTCCCACGATGAGGGTTGCAACGCCTAAAAATGCCGGAACGAGCCACTGCAGTAATTTGAAAGTCTTTTGCTTCACGGGGCTCATTCTATGGAGGAGCGGGGGAAAAGCATAGTGGTCCCTCGTACGTTCGTGGCTCCGCCACGAACTACTCGGGATGACAGAGGATTTATATGTGCAAGGGCATCAGCGTCTTCTGATTTGCATCTCTTTCAGCCGTCCTGAAGCGAGACAGCGTCTATGACCGCGCACGCTGTTCATTCACTGCATGATGTCGACGCGCCTTGTTTTACAATAGGGTTTGTCATCCCGAGTAGCTCGCAGTGGAACTGCGAGCGTACGAGGGATCATTTAAACAACGAAAACTTTTTCGTGAATTCCCGGAGCACATCCGTTTCGCCGAACATACAGATCCCGTAGTACTCCAGTTCCGCCTCAGGTGTCGCTTTCGTTCTCTCCTGTTGATCCTGTGATGTTCCGACCGTCATCGAACTTGTGAAATCGGTGAAGGGGATGCCGCGTGCGATCGCCTCGTTCCTCACAGTGCGGATCTGATTTCCGTTATCCGCCTGCAGCGCGATGAACGGAAAATGCGAGATGTTCGGGTGCACGCCTCCGCCCGCGTCCTCATACCGAAGGAAGCACATGTCATGATCCTTCGCCGAACCGCCCGCGAGCCCCGCCGTCATGTGGCCGAGTGCATTGAGCAACTTTCCCGTCTCAATCTTCTTATTCAGGATTGCAATGAAGCGTTTGGAGTGTTCATCGGGCAGATTCATGGGCAGATGGAACAGGACATCCTCAAACTACCATAAGTCTTCCATTGATTCCTCCGGTTTGCTTCTGAATGAGTCTGTTATGGCAACACTTCCCTGAATAGCGTAACAAGAGCGTTCGTATGCTGAATGCGATCTCCCAGAGGGTCGTCCGGAACATTGCGGTGCATCCTATGAATGATCGTCCCACGCAGTCGATCGTTGACCGAAAGTTCATACCGCATGTCCCCTTGCCACGGGTAGCATTCCACCATCCGCCGTTGGCCTGTGCGGGGGTCGGTGATTTCCTGCATGCGAGCGACAAGGCGTATTCTCATTGTAACCACGTCTCCGGCGGTCGTCTGAATGCCGAGCAGAGAGCACACGGCCTGCTGTAACCCGGCATGATTCTGGGGGCGCTGAGGCATCGCGTTCCAGGCCGTCGTAGTGCTTTTTTCGAACGCTTGAATGTCGGCGGGGCCAAGCTGTGTGAGGGCCGGCTGGAGAGCTTTGATTTTTGCTTCGTTCTGCTTCGCAAAGTCCTGCACTTCCGCAATCCCTTTCGATGCAAGTTCCCACGCGGTTTTCATCGCTTTATCCCGGCCTTCCTTGGTCGTGAGAGATTCGGCGAAACGGATTGCCGCATCCACTTTTTCTTTCGCCGCATCGGGGACCGGCCTCTCGTAATTCTCAAGTCGCGGAGCTATACCCTCCGGACGCCCCGGAGTCATACCACCCGGAAGCGACTGAGCGATGTTCTCCGGTCCGTTGAAGATGAGACGGTGCTCACAAGTGGAATGGACATAGATTCTGTTCATAGAGTGTTTGTGTGGAATTCACTTCATTTTAGCAGTTTTATGCACTTTTTGAAAGATGCAGCGAATGCATGAATCAGAGGCTTTTACTGAATCAAAAATGTATTCACAACACATTTCCTGCGCAGCGCCACGCCACTTCCTTGCCGTTTTTTTTATGGGGCGTACAGTATCCCGATTTGTCCGAAAGGAACAAATCCACACACCAACCCGCACACAAACATACACGTGAAACGTACCGGGGCCCCGTCATCGTTCGTTCACAACATCGAAGATCGAAGATCATGGTTCGAGGCTCGTCCGCCTAGGCGGACTCGCACCTCACCATGACAATGTCATAGCGAGGAGCGCCGCAGCGCCTCGAGCTATCACCATGACAACTAAGAAGTAGGGAGAGGCGTAGTCATTCTTCCGGGGAAGAGTGACTGCACCCCTCTCTGCTCTGCAAGGTCGCGCCGCGGATGCGAGGTTGCCCCAGCGGCGTGCGCCCCCCTTTCTCCCCAGTGTCTCCCGAGAGCCCTCGTGCTCTCCGTGGTGGACCGGTACGGGGACTTCGTCCGGGTGACGAGGAGAAACAAGCAACCCCAGCAAGGCAGAGGACCGAGGGCACCTCCCCTCACGTCCGTCTCCACACAATCGGCTCAACGGTTGTCCCTCACTGAAACACCGTCGATAGCCGCGGAGACAAAGACAAACACAAAAAGGCCCGGAAGGGTCTTTTTGTTTATGCGACGAAGGATTGCAATTTTCATGAGTGGCGCAGATGATTCACAACTATGAGCCTAGAAGAAACTGGCATCGTGGAGGTGGTGGGCAGCAGTGCCGGGTACGATCGCGATTTCGTATATATCCGATGGGAAAATGACAGGAGGGAAAAAATATTCAACGATATGCTGCCGAGTCCATTGCGTCTCAATGATCAAGCGCTAGTGAGAGTATTACGAAATGAAACCAGTGCCGAGATTGAAAAAGTGCTGAGCGTCACAAGACAGGAGCCGGAGGAATGATTCCTGCCGATAACGAGTCCAAAACATTTGGTCTTTCATGCGGAATGCCGCCGCTCGACCCATTTTCTCAATGCTCTTACACAATTGTGTCGAAGGGTATAGACGGCATTCACGGGGATATGCAATGCATCGGCGATTTCCGTCGGCTCCAATCCCCAGTGAATCAAATCGAGGACACGATGTCGCAATCCATCTACATGCTGGCCAGCGACCACACCAATTTCTTCCCATTCTTGAGTCGTATCGGCATGCAGCGGCTCGGCCGGATCAATAAGATGCTCCGGATCGTGCGACAATGAAACGTAACGATGTGATCGCCGCACACGTTGCTTGATCGCGCCGATGGCACGCCATAGTTCAAAATACTCGTCGGTTCCATGAATCCGAATGCGTGGCCATTGTTCCAGTGGAATTGTCTGGAGCAGACGGACGAATACATCTTGCGTGCTGTCGTCCCATCGATCGAAGGGGAGGGCGGATGCCTTCCAACATCTGCGGCTGGCATGTGAAATGTAGTCCGTTACCATCTGCTTCACTTCCGGCACCGCTTTGGTGTTATCACGTTCCGCCACTTCCGGGCTGAGCGCGATCATGCCGGCACTCTAAATCCAAACAGTTGCCGATGGCGAGAAATTGAGGTGCCCTATGCGAGTTTTGCTTTGTGCACGGCGACGATTTTTGATCTAATACTTACCTCATGGGTACGTCCTACACGCTCATCACCGGCGGGTCGGCGGGCATCGGCAAGGCATGCGCCGAGGCTCTGGCGAAAGAGGGGAGGAATCTGATCCTCGTTGCCCGTGGATTGGAGAAGCTCGAACAGGCGAAGAAGGACATTCAGTCAAAAAATAACATCGATGTCTTCGTGTATGACGTCGATGTGAGTGACATTGGGCAGGTCGATGCGTTCTTCGCAAAAATCAAAGACAAGCAGATCGATGTCCTCATCAATAATGCAGGTCTTGCGCGCGGGATGGGTGCACTGGAAGAGCTGTCGTGGGCCGATATCGAGGAGATGGTGGGTACGAACATCAGAGGATTTCTGCGCGTCGCGCAGCTTGCCATTCCATTCCTCAAAAAAACCAAAGGGCACATCGTGAACATGAGTTCCATCGCGGGGATCGAGGCGTACGAAGGAGGCAACGTCTACTGCGGCACGAAAGCGTTCGTGAAAATGCTCAGTAAGGCTTTGCGTATTGATCTGCACGGCACGGGTGTGCGTGTCACCGATATTGCGCCGGGAAGAGTTGAGACAGAGTTCTCACTCATTCGATTCAAAGGCGACACGAAGCTCGCAAAAGCGGCGTATGAAGGATATGTGCCGCTGAAGCCCGAAGACATCGCCGAGTGCATTGCGTTTTGTTTGCGGCAACCCGCGCACGTCAATATCGAATACATGCTCGTGATGCCAACGGCGCAGGCGAGCGTGGGGAGGATAGCAAGAAAGAGTTGAGGATTTTTCGGATAGAAGGAGAAGGCAAAAGAGTCCGAAGAGTCCAAGGATTCCAAGGGCCAGAAGTCACTTTAGGAACGGAAATAGTTCAATAATTTCTTCGAACATCGGAGATGTTGAACGTCTGGTCCTGGGACTCTTTGGAATCCTTGGAATCCTCGGCGTCCTATAATTTCGACAGTCTCTCCCTCGCACTCGCGAGTGTCGGATCGATCTGCAGCGCTTTCTCCAGATCCTTTTTCGCTTCCTCTTTCTTTCCGTTCTCCGCTTCGGCCCAGCCGAGGAGGTCGTAGGCTCTTGCTTCCGTGGGCCAGCGGGACACAGCGGCCAGCCCAAAGGCGAGAGCTTCCTGTTTTTTGCCCATCGTGATGCTGAGCGTGATCAGTTTTTCCACCGTCGGGAGTTCCACGTCCGATTCCCGCGCGATGATGTCGTACTGCTCCCACGCGAGCGCCTGATCACCCGAGGCGAGTGCCGCGGCGGCGAGCTTCATCCGCACTTCTTTCTTGGGCTCAAAGCCGTTTTGCAGCGCGTACTGCAGGAAGGTCACGGCGTTTTTGGAGTCTTTCAGCGCCAGATACGTGCGGCCGAGGAAGTACTGGATCTCGGCCTTCTCCGGATCGATGCCGTACGCACGCTGGAAAGATTGCTCGGCGTCGACGTAGCGCTCACTGGTGAGCTGGCAATACCCCTGCACCGTCCATGCGTCGCGGTAATCGTCCTGCTCCTGAACGACCTGGCTCAAAAGCGGCAGCGCCAGTTCGCATTCCTGCACCTGCGCCAGCGTGCGGGCGAGGAGAGTCGTGAGATGAATCGTTTTGCCCTGCGGGAATGTGGCGAATTCATCGTATGCCGACCGGATAGCGCGTGCGTACGCGCGGAGCGTGGGGTCCCAGCCCGTCTCCACTGCGGCCAGTTCGGTCTTTGCCGTCTCGTGATCGCCCTGAATGATGGCGAGCAGACTCAGCCCGTAGTGTTTCTGGGGCGAGTCGCCCGCACCCTCCAGGATTTCGCGCGCCTGCACAAGCTCGCCGGTGCGCAGGAGTAGCGTCGTCTGAAGGAGCAGAACGTCCTCCTGCCGTGCGCCTGCCCGGCGCAGACGGTCAATCGTCGCTTTCGCATCCGGGTACTTGCGTCGCTGCATCCGGGCCTGTGCAAGTTTGCGCAAGGCCGCCACGTCGCCCCCGGCGTCCACGGCGGCTTTGTACTCGGTTTCTGCCGGTTCCCATTCACCCTGAATCGCGCTCAGATCGCCCTGGCGCAAATGCGTCAGCACCGCGTCGTCACGCACGTCGCCCGCGTCCGTTTCCGCGATCGGCAGCGGCATCAGCTCATTTTGGTTCTGCACGATGCGCCGTTGCAGCTGATCCTGCGTGCGGTCGATTTGCCACCAGAGCAGCGTCAAAATGCCGCCGGTGACGATCACGGCTGCGGCAAAGGGGAGAACGATGCGAAGGGGGAGTTTCATCGGAAGGAGGATAGCACATGGAGAGAGTGTCATGGTGAGCTTGCGAACCATAGACACGTGATGTCGCCCTTCGCAAGCTCAGGGTGACATCACTTTTTTCCTACTCGACCGCAGGACTCAGCTCTCCATCATCTCTGTCTCTGGAACTTCCCCCCACCGTATTCTGCGCCGCAGCCTCGGCAATATGCTTGGGAATCACCGCCTCCACGGCACCCCACTTGGCGTCGCCGTCCTGCGGCAGGAGGATTGTCACCTGGTCGCCCACTTCGGCGCGGTAGAATGTGACCGATGCAAGCAGCACGCGGAACGCCTTGCCCTCGGCGAGCACTTTGTACTGGCCGTCTTCCTGGATCAACACGCCGAGAACCGTGCGACGGGGGATCGGAGCGATTTGCTTGTACACGAATTTACCTTCATCGGTGATGGTCAATTTCATGCCGTCACCTTCCGCAAGCTTGCTCTTACTGGCGTAGTTGGCCGGTACGGGGTACGTCTGCCCTTTGGAATCCACCATGTTCTGACCGTCGAAAATGCCTTCCACCACTCTGCCCGTCGCGACGCCGGCGCCGCTCATGGAACCCGCGCGCAGCATGTGCCGCTCGCGGTTACTGTCACTCACCCCCGTCATATCGCGCAGCATCGCATGTGCGGTTTTCAAGCCCGACATGGCGCTATCAATCAATTCCTGAATTTGCACGAGCGAATCGTCGGACATAGATGGAGTGGGTAGCGGTATGGCGAGGATCACCGGATTGGCCGCACATCGACCGTGAGCGGAGAGTCCGTGAGCCTCTTCTGCATCTCGGTGTGTGTGAGGAGACCGGTCTCGGCTCCGGTCGTGGCGATGACACTCGTCGCATTTATGGTACCCGCCCGGAGGGCGATTGGCAAGTCGTGCAACGTCAACATCGCCCACGTGAAGCCGGTTCCGAACGCGTCGCCGGCACCCGTCGCATCCACGACGAGTGCATCCCCGATCGCCGGGCACGAGTACATGGATTTGCCGTCGGAGGCGATGCAGCCGTGCTTGCCGTCGGTCACGCACACGACGTGCGTGCCGCATTTGAGGAGCGCCTTGATCGCATGATCCGCGTCCTTTTTGCCCGTGAACGCCAGCACTTCTTCTTTATTGAGGAGCAGGATGTCGGTCTTGCTCAGGAGTGAGCGGTTGCCCGCATCATCCACTCCCTTCTTGAGCTGCCGGCCGCCGGGATTCCACGTCATGCCCGTTCTTCCATCGCCCAGAATAGAGGCGATATCGTCTTCGATTTCAAAACTGCTCTCGTGAATGTGATTGAAGTAGATCCAGTCCATCGATTTCGCACTCTCTTTGTCGAACGTCACGTCGTGCAGGTGCGCGTTCACTCCCGTGGCATAGAGGATCACGCGGTCGCCCGTGCCGGCGTTCAGAATGATCGAAAAACTGGACGTCTCATGTTCAATCACCGTCGCGCTGGTGCTATCCACGTTCTCGGTGCGGAGATTTTCCAGCATCCGCTGGCCCCATTGGTCGCTGCCGATGATGCCGCAGAACGCCGCTTTCATCCCGAGCCGGGCGAGTCCCACCGACGTATTCGAGGCGCCGCCCCCGCACGCTTCCACTACCTCTTGTACCCTGATTTTGTGTCCGATGGGCAGCAGCAGCGCGGTATGGTCTTTGTCGGTCGCAATGTCGTCTTTCCCCGTGCGCACGAAGAGATCGAACGTCGCGCCGCCAATGGAGAGAGTGCGGAGACTTTTTGAGGGCGATGAGGGAAGGGGGGAGTGCATCGAAAGAATAATAGATGGAAATGGTCAGATGGGCAGATGGCCATCCGGCCATGTGACCATTCGGCCATCGAATTCAAAGAACGATTATCGTCTATATCGTGTCTCCATCGCCCTGAGAAATTCATGCGTTTTTAAAGCCGTCCGCTTCCTGTGCCAGCCGATCACAAAGGCCGCGGTGCTGGCAGCAGCAAGGGCGAAGAGGATCATACTCGAAATGCCGCTATCGGGCGTCGACGGAGCGCCCTTGTGCACGATGTCGGGGAGGGCCTCGCCCGGTTTCGGGACATTCTTCACGGGATCTTCGGGGCCCGCGTGGAAGCCGGGTTTCGCGGCGGAAACCGTCACCTGCGTCTGCGCAGCCACTTCGGTGAGCAGTTCGCCCGTGAGCGAGACGGGAGTGATCCGCACGTAGTACGTGACGCCGCTCAACAGATCTTTCATCATGAACACGCCTTCCTGCGATCCGATGATCGTCCGCTTCTCGGTAAACTTCCCAGGCTCGATGCCGTACTGCAGCACGTATGAGGACACGCGTTCATCGGGGTATTTCCACTGGAGCCGCACGCTTCCGTCGGCGCCCTCGGCATTGAGTGCGAGCCCCGTCGGAACGGCCGTCACGATCGTGCTCTTGGGTCCCTGACGGTTTCCTTTCTTGATGGCCACGGCGAAGTAATACGGTTGTCCGGCTTTCAGGCCCATCACCGCCACGCCCGTGCGCAAATCGCCGGTATCGAGTGATGACGAAAGATCGGTGGCCCCCGTACCCACGTAGACAATGTACGAATTCACCGCCTCGCTTTCGTCGACGCCCGTCCACGAGAGCTTGACGCCGCTCAGAGCCGGTTCGGCCTTCACATCCTGCACCGAGGGCAGATCGCGCGGCCCGACGATGAGCGGTCCCGACACATCGGCTGCATTGCCCGCCCCGTCGATGCCGGTCACTTTTGCCTGATACTGACCCTGCGCGGGGGCCGTGAACATCACCTGGTACGTGCCGGGATTTTCGACGCTTTCGCTCAGCCTCAGATTCTGGTTCTCCATCAGGAACGTCACTTCCTGCAGATGTGGTTCGCTCCTCGCAGTCAGCGTCACAATGCTGTCCTGCTTGGCCGGATTGGGCTCGAACACGAACTGCACCTGTGGAGGCACATTGTCGCGCGTCAGCACAATGGGTCCCGAATCGTATCCGCGCGATGCGTCGCGAACTCGCAGCGTGTAACGGTTCAGGGCCGGATCGAGACTCACCGGAATCGAAAATCTGCCTTTGACGTCGGTGTCGCCTTCGGCGTCCTTCATGCCGCCGCTGGCGATCAACCCCGAATACACCGGCCCAATGCCTTCGAGCAGGATGTTCGTGCCCGTCACCCCTCCGCCGTCGCGGTGCGAGAGGATTTCGATCTTCTTACCCTCGGTCGGTCCTTCGCGCCCCCCCGAAACGGTGACGGTGATCTTCCCCTGAATGAGGTTCGCCGGATCCGATTTGTCGATGGCCAGCAGTTCCGGCCGTCCCGCCTGCGAGAAGCTGACGCTCAGGGGAATGCGGCGCACCCCCTGATTCTTGGCAGTGAATTTCACCGTGCCATGGCCCTC
This sequence comes from uncultured Candidatus Peribacteria bacterium, assembly GCA_964640805.1. Lineage (GTDB taxonomy): Bacteria > Patescibacteriota > Gracilibacteria > Peribacterales > Peribacteraceae > CAYTEH01. Next base: position 1,518 of record CAZXIO010000017.1, on the reverse strand, counting down.
GCCGAAGCCCGGAAGACTTGCGCCCGGATCGTCCTTCGCCTCCAGCGTCACCGTACCCGTGTATCCCTGCGCAACATTGCCATCGGCGTCGAGCGCGCGGATTTTCAGATTCAGCACTTCGTTCACTTTGGGCACCGAGGGGTCCAGTGTGATCTCGAAACTGTCGGCGGATCCTGCTGCGTTGGACGATGGCGGATTCGTACCGATGCCGGGATCGGTGGCCTGCGCGAGGAAGTTGCTGCGTGCGGGCGCAGAGGGCCCTCCCGTCGGGAGTGAACCGTCGTCGGCGTCGATCTCGAAGCTGCTTCCCACGGTCGTGCCGCTCAAAAGATCCATGGCGCGGAGCACGATGTTTCCGGGCTTGAGTGTGCGCACGCTGAAGTGTTCCTGTCCCATATCATCCGTCGCCTGCGTGAGCGCCTCGATGTGATCCTCCGGTCTGCTGCTGATCAGCTCCACCGGCCGGCCCGAAAGGGGATTGCCGAATTTGTCGATGAGCGTCACCGTCACGGTTGCCTCGGTGCGGCCGTCGGGTGTGATGGCGTTCACGTCACTCTCGATCGCGGAGGCCCCCGTATCCATCCGGTCGGGCAGGACTGCAAAGCTCGTCCTCGCCGCGATACCGTCATCGGTCTGCACGTAGGCGCTGTAGCTTCCGGCCTCCTCCGTCAGTGCTTCCGGAACCGAGACCTGCACCGCCCCTGCGGCGTTACTGCGTGTGGGGAGCGCGCTGTCGTCCCCCGACGGGCCTACGATGTGCAATTCCAGATTCGTATTTGCTACGAAACCGACCATATCCACCTGCGCTTCCAGCCCCGCGATCGTCGTCGGCACGGTCACTCTCCCCACCTTCGCCCCGAGGGCTACGGCGGGCAGGCCGGCCGCAATCAGGGGCGAGGGAATCATGAGTCCTACGAGCACGATGATGCTGAAAATCTTCGAACGCATAAATCGGATAATTATAGCAGAAAAAGGCTTTTGCCTCAATCCTTTTCCCATGTATGATTCGCCCAATATGCGCCGTCCACTCGCACTGATTGCCACTCTGTCCTTCCTGCTCGTCTCGTGCGGAGGAGGCTCTGAAGCGGCTTCCGTATGCACACAGCAATATTGGGATGGAACGATCGGCGTCTGTCTGCCGACGGGGTGGACGCCCGTGGCGCGCGAGACGCTCAATGAACGCGGCCTGCCGGAGGAAGTGATTGCTGCATTTCAGGCCGAAAAAGCCGTGTCGGGACAATTCCCCACGGTCACCGTCACGCAAGAAAAACTGACGCTGGACGTGGATTCATCGGCCTACAGCAAAGCCAGCATCCGTGCCGTCTCCACGCTCCCCGGCTACAAGGTGATTGATACGCGTTCGGTGACGGTGGACGGAGCAAGTATCGAGATGCACATCTTCACCGCGCAGCCGCTTGCGGGAGAACCCGAGCGGCGGTTCTACCAAATCAGCAGCGTCTCCAAAGGCATCGGGTACACCTTCACCGCGCTCACACCGCCTTCGATTGCGACGGGACT
>CAZXIO010000016.1:0-19338 GCA_964640805.1 uncultured Candidatus Peribacteria bacterium | reverse complement strand
CGCCCTCGTCCTCGTCTTCTACTGGAACGACCTGCGCGACATGATCCCGGGCGATCTCGGCCCCGATGGAAACTTGTACCCGCGCGGTCAGATTCCACCTCCTGATCATTGCAGCCCGATCACCGAAGGCGTGATGGGGTGGATTCCGGGCAAATGCTGGCTCGATACGCACAGTGCGGTGTACAGAGTGATGAAGAAACTCGTGATTCAGAAGAGCATCAAACAAAATCAGCAGGAGAATGAAACGCGAGAAGGAACAGATCTGACCTTTGAATATCTGACGGAAGAAAATTTGCAGAAGTATTCGCAGGAACTCACGACTCTCACCCAGCTGCTCCCCAAAAACATGCCAAGATTATTCGTGATCTGGCCCGAATCCCCACTGCACTTCGCAATGCGACCGGAATTGAAGAAAATCGCCGGGGGCCACGGCTTCAAAGTACTCGACCTGTACGAAATTTTCGGCAACAGCCCGGAAACGCTCAGCTGGGACAGCGTTCATCCGAGCCCCGCGACACTGCAAAAGGCCGCAACCGTGATCGGATCGGCAATGAAGGGGTGGGGAATGGTGCCGTGAAGGGCATTGTGGCTTCCATACAGGCATTTCTGATCCCCGAAGTGGCAGATTGTTGACAGTAAGCCCAAATCACTAATAATGGCAGCCTTTTTCTTCTCTAGATCATGACTCATTCTATTCGCACTGAAAGACCCTCCATTCCAAAAAACAGCGGTGAAATAGTTGCCGCGCGCACAAGCGTGTTCTCAGCCATACGCAATCATCCTGTTCCCTTCCGAAAATTGCTTCCGTTATTGAACACAAGGAGCGCATCGAATGCTTTTTCACTCGACGAGCAAATGCGTGCATTGGGTACATCCACCGCGGATCTGGATATTGTGCTGAAAGATTCCGATGGTGCGGGGCAGGTTGAAAAAGCTCTTGACGTGTACGCCGTCACTGAGCAGGTGGACATTGATTTGCAGAATCTTTCAGCATCACTCAAACGCCGGTACTTCAGCAGACTTGCAATGAAGCACATCGGAGCCATGAGAATGAATTACCATGGCGGCCAGTTATGGATCGACAGAGACGATGCCAAATGGAAAGGCGGGCGGGGAACGGTCGAGCACAGTCTCGCGCAGGTGCCTGCCATCATTGAGCTTGCGCGCCTGTGTGGATTCGATGAAGACGCCTGCAATCGTCTGGCCACACACGCAGCCGTTCATAACTGGGACAAAAATTTCGATTTGGCGCTGCAGGAGCTGGAAGCAGCTGCGATGCCGCCAAGGGAAAAGAATGAGGCACGTAACGCCATTACCGGCAAGCGCGGCGACATTTTTGCGGAGTATGCGAAGCGTCTGCAGCTTGATGAAAAACTGATTGCCGCGACCACTCCCGCCATTCACGAGCGCTTTGCAGATTCCACCTTCGAAGAACGAATGATGTTTTATATTGACGATTGTTTCATGGGAAGCGAGTTTGTGGACCCCATGGAAAGAATCACAGAAGTCGAACGGCGACGGCAGGATCTGGGACGTGAGTATTGGCCCCGCGAAAAGAAAATGATTGCGGATACCGAATGTGAAATTTTCAATCGCATGACGGAACATGCGCAGAAATCGGGGAAACCACTGCCAATCGAGCGCGCCGATCAGGTTCCTGAATTCGTCAGGAAAAGAGTTGCACGCACAATCCTTCAGGAGCAGCTTCTTTCACAGGATTGATCCCCCACACATTTTTTTAATCCTAAGCCCCCAGAGTCTCACGAGGACTCTGAGATATTGAATACCGTATTTGAAGAGGTGTTTGAGTGAAGCCCCTGTTTTCGATTCACCCGCCTGCCGCGGCATGCAGACGTATGGCAATTCAATGACTTTGTAATTGAGAAGCATCACGCGGTAGATGAAATCCATGAAGTATTCGCCGTAGTCGCCTCGCAGAGGCAATCGGTCGAGAACCGGCTTTCTGACTGCGATGAATCCGCTCGTGAAATCGTGAAAATTGACGCCAAGCGACGTGCGGATTCCCCAATTGAGCACACGGCTGAGGAAGATCACAAGACCCGATTCCTGCCCGCCGATCAGTCCTGCGCTTTCCTTATGCTTGCCGCCTTTGGTGAAGCGTGAGCCGACTGCAGCGTCGTATCCTCCCTCGATTTTTTGGAGCATTTTCGGAATTTCTTCGGGCGGCATCGAGAAATCACAGTCCATCCACACGACGACGTCGCCTTGGCTGAGTTCAATGCCGCGCTTGATACTCTTCGTGAGCCCGCGATCAGTGAGGCGTGTTTCGAGGCGGAGTCCGGGGATGTCTCCGTCACCGATCGCCTGTTTCACCAGCTGCGATGTGCCGTCCGGCGAATTGTCGTCCACCACGATGATCTCGTGCGGTTGTTTGATTTCGCGATGCAGAGCCTCGGCAAGCTGGACGATGTTCCCTGCCTCGTTATAGGTGGGAAGGACGACCGAGACGAGGCGTATCTGTGTCATGTGAGGATGGAATGGATAGCATCACACACATACTCAATCTGCTCTTCCGTGATTGCTAAGCCGGAGGGCAAATAGAGGCCTCTCTCAGCGATCTTTTCCGAGACCGGGAATGACCCCTGATCCCCAATCATCTTCCTGACAATTGGTTGTGATGCGGATGAGTAGAAAAAGTCCCGCGTGTCGATGCCCTTTTCGAGCAACTTCGCTTTGAATTGATCTTTCGTCATCGGGAACTCCTCTTCGAGTACGATCGCGTACATCCAGAAAACATTTGTTGCCCACGGCTTCGTAATTGGGAGACGGAGATATGTGATGTCGCCGAGTCGCTTTCGGTACTCGCTATCCATCCACTGCTTCTTTCTCACAAATTCATCGATGTGTTCCATTTGACCGAGTCCGCAGGCTGCCTGAAGGTTGGTCATGCGATAGTTGTAGCCGAGTTCCTCGTGCCAAAAGCGCTTTGCGGGACTGTGTGCGAGGTCTTTGAGCAACCGCGCTTTCGCCGCGAGAGCGTCATCGTCGGTTGTGACCATTCCTCCTTCGCCCGTGGTGATGATTTTGTTTCCGTAGAAGCTGAACGCGTTGATGTGCCCGATCGATCCGCATTTTTTATCTTTGTAGAGGGCACCGTGCGCTTCGGCAGCGTCCTCGATCACGTGTAACTGATGCTTTTTCGCGATAGCCATGATGGGATCCATGTCGGCGCTGTGGCCGTAGATGTGCACGGGCATGATCGCCTTCGTCTTCTTCGTGATTTTCTTTTCGATCTGCGTGACATCGATTGTGAAGGTCTCGGGCTCGGCATCGATGAAGACGGGTTTCGCTCCCGTGTAGAGGATGGCAGCGATGCTCGAAAACATCGTGAAGTCGGGCACGATCACCTCATCCCCCGCACCGATACCGACACTCACGAGCGCCAGATGGAGCGCGTGCGTGCCGTTTGTGACGGCAATCGCGTGTTTCACACCGACGTAGTCCGCGAAACTTTTCTCGAAGAGTCCGATGTACTTGCCGGCAGAGGAGACCCAGCCCGATTCCATCGCCTCGGCAACGTACTTCTTCGCTTCGGCCGTGATGACGGGCTGATTGACGGGAACCTTCATACGCTGCGAAAGAATAGCATGAAATGACTCACGTACGGCATACTCGCTCCAATGCAGTCCGATCCTGAGCGCCTTGGCATGTTCCTCCGTCCGCGCAATACGGTCCTGCTTCTCCTGATCGTGCCGTTCATTGCGCTTTTGCCGGTGCTGAACAATGGTTTTGTGGAGTGGGATGATCCGGCCTTGGTGCTGGAAAACCCCGCCGTGCAGAGCATCAATCCACATACGCTCAGGACGATTTTCACGACGTATGACCCTGAGCTCTACGTTCCCGTCACGCTGCTCAGTTACCAGCTGGATCATCTGATCGGCGGTCTGGAACCGTTTTTCTATCATCTGGATAGTCTGTTGCTGCATATCGGCAACGTCCTGCTCGTGTTCTGGCTCCTGCTTCTGCTCACGAAGAATAAGATCGCCGCATTCACGGGAGCGCTTCTCTTTGCCGTGCATCCGCTGAACGTGGAAACCGTCGCGTGGGTGAGCGCGCGCAAAGACCTGCTCTCCACCACGTTCTTCCTGCTCTCGATCGTCACGTATCTTCGCTCACGCAATCACCGACGCACGCTCTTTTTCATATTGAGCATCGCAGCATTTGCGCTGGGGCTGATGGCGAAGGTGATGGTGGTGACGCTTCCGCTGATCCTCCTTCTTATCGACTGGCGGGAACGGAGGACGGACTACGGGAAACTGCTGACCGAGAAGATCCCCTATGTCGCGCTCGCGCTCCTGTTCGGAAGTATCGCAGTGATCGGAAAACAGGCCTTCTTCGCCACCGCGTCGCCGTTCGATTCGATCCTTATCGGAGCTCGGTCGACTCTCTTTTACCTGCAGAAGATAATCCTGCCCCTCGGACTCTCGGTGCTGTATCCGTTCACCGATGACGTGTCGGTGATGTCGCCCCTGCTACTCGGGTCACTCGCGGCAGTGATCGCACTCACGGCCGCCGTGGCGTACGCGGGGTATAGAGGATATAGGGATGTCGTCTTCGGATGGGCGTTGTTCCTCGTCTGCCTCGCGCCGACATTTCTGCTCTACCGCCGCGGCGAGCATTTGGGAGACATCTACTTCGCCTCCGACCGGTACGTGTATGCCGCGGGAATCGGCCTGTTCTTTCTCGCGGGACTCGGCGTTGCATTTCTTGTCCGCCGGTTTGACGAAGAGCGCGTTCTGATGGTCACCGGATTGGCCGTTCTGGTGCTGGCGGGGCTCAGCTTCTTCCAGTCGACTACCTGGCACGATACCGAATCGCTCTTCTTCCACGTGCTCCGGTACTACCCCAACTCGCACGTGGCGCGCCTCAATATCGGAAATTACTATCAACGTTTGGGCAACTACGAGCGCGCGTTTGAGCAGTACAAGATTTCGCTCTATATACGCCCAACGTCGCTCGCGTTTTTCAATATCGGCAAGGCGCAGCTGGACATGAAAAACTATGACGCAGCCATTCTGGCAAATGAGGAAGCACTGCGGCTCGATGCCGCATCAAAAATCGCGTGGCTGAATCTGGGAGTGGCGTATGTGCGCAAAGAAATGTGGAAGGAAGCGGAGGAATCCTTCCGTGGGCTTCTGATGATTGATCCTGATTCCGTGGAAGGCCATTTCAATCTTGCAGTGGTGTTCGAGAAGCAGAGAAAGAACGCGGAAGCCGCGAAAGAATACGAACGGGCTATCGCGCTGAACCCGGGACTTTTACAGGCACGGCAGGGCCTTGCCCGTGTCAGGCCTTAAATGCCTTCGATCCCTCCTCCCCCGCATACGGCCCCTGCTTGATTTCGATCATGCGCGTGGGCTCCAGCATCGTAAGGCCGTGGCCGCCACGGAAGAAGATGAGGAAATCACCCGTCTGCATCGTTTCCACCGCAAGTTCCTTCCACTCTTCATCGAAGACCGTGATGCGCACTTTCCCCTTTTCGATGAACAGACACTCACTCGTCGTCGTCAGATGCCGGTCATAGGGCGGATGCTGATGCGCCTTCACCTCGTAGCCTGTTGGGCGTTCCATGACACCCAATTGCATGTCATCCGTCGGTTCGGTGAAAAATTTGATGGAGTCCGTGGCAGGCCTACCATGGATGAAAAGAGCATAAGTCGTGTCACCGGAGGTAATGCGTGTGATTTTTTCCATGGTCCAGAGCGTAGCAGATGGATGAGGAGTGGGCTAAGATGGATATGGTTCTCAAGACATGGTTGGTCAACCGGGCCAATCGAATTCCCGCCCTAATAAAGGCGGGTTTTTGTATGTAGATCTCCATCAAGCCTCTCCAATAATCCTTTCCATTCGCTTCGTCCATGAATGCTGTTTGACGATCTCTTTGCCCTTCTCCGCCATCTTCTCGGCCTCCTGCTGATGATCGAGAAGCCACGTGATGCACTCCGCGAGTGAAGCCGGATCTCCCGCTTTGCAAAATCTGACGATTGATTCATCTACGATGTCTCTGAGCGGCGGAAGATCGGCGCACGCAATGGGCCGGCCCGCAGCGAGGTACTCGAATAATTTGAGGGGCGACGTGTCGCGCCAGAAGTACGCGTGACGGGAGGCGGGCGCGGGATAGACCGCGATATCGAAGGCCGCAATCACGCGGGGGACGTCGGCCGCGGGAACGGGTCCGAGGAAGCGGATGTCCTGCGAACTGAGCCCCAGTTTCCTCGCCTGCTCTTCGTAGATGTCTTTCTGTGAAGCCGGACCTCCGGCAATCAGCCCCACATGCTTCCTGCCCGCCTTCTTGAGCAGACTCAGCGCCGTGATCAGCTCCCCCACTCCTTTCTCCACCGTGCGACGGGTGATGAGTGATCCGGCGTAGCCGATCACGGGCACGCCTTCGGGCAGATCCCACTCTTTGCGGGCGACGGAGGGGGCCGGAATGGATTCAAAACGCGAGAGATCCACACCGTCGGCCTCCACGACAATATTGGACGGATCCGCTCCCCATGCAATCAGCGACTCGCGCTGGAGGCTCGTAAGACACACGACCCGATGGCACGCCCCGCAGAGCCGGACAAAGCGACGACGTAAGAAGTTCGGGAGCGTGTGGAGTTCCAGAATCACGGGAGTGCCCGTGTGGAGAAGTGCGGGAAGGACGGAAGGACTGCGGGTATAGAGAAGATCGGACGCATGATCTTTCAGATAGTCTTTAAGCACCCGCCGGTACGACCACATGCCGATCATGAAACCCAGTTTCCCCGGCACGAAGCGGCTCCCGAGCGCGTCGAATGTACCCGGGTGGATCACATGAAACGATTTCGGGATCCCGTAGTACGTATGGGGCTCATCTTTGATCGCATTGCGGACCGTCGGGGCGACCAGCGTGACAGAATGACCCAGCTCCGCCAGCGCATCGCACACCTGCGCCATCTGGTGTCCATGGGCTTTTTCGGTGGGGAAGCGCGTATGTGCGACATAGGTGATCCGCATGGGCCAAGAATACCCTAAATAACCGCAAATTTGTCATCCCGAGCCTGCGAGGGACAACAAATTTGCGGTTGTATGCTTCGCAAGCTCAGCATGACAACCTTCCGATACAATCCCCGCATGCAGAAAGTGATTCTGGCCTTCGGCACGCACGATCCGGAGGCTCCTCGCCACTGGAACAATGTGAAGCAACTCAAAGCCGACGGCTGGACAGTGCTCGAGTGCCGTTCACCCGCACGCGGACTATTGCGGAACCTCCGCTGGCTCTGGCAGGAAGGCAGAAAAATCATCCCGCGCGTCGACGCTGTGATGGTTACGTTCCCCGGCCATTACTTCTTCCCGCTCGCGTGGGTGCTGACACGCCGGCCTCGGAAACATCTGATCTTCGATGCGTTCATTTCACTGCACGATACGCTCGTTCATGACCGCAAAAAAATCTCCGTGTGGCATCCGTACGCGTGGTTCCTGTACGTTCTCGATTGGATCGATTGTCACTTGGCGGATGAAATCTGGATCGATACGGAAGTCCACCGCCAATTCTTCATTCAGAAATTCGGGTTGAATCCCGCCCGAATCAAAACCATTTACTTGGGCACCCGTGACGATCTCTTTATTCCCAAAAAACGAGTCAGCGAGTCAGCGAGTCAGCGATCTGTGCTCTTCTACGGCACCTTCATCCCTCTGCAGGGAGTGGGATACATCATCGATGCTGCAAAAATCCTCCAGTCTGAACGTCCCGATATTCACTTCACGCTCGTCGGAAGCGGCCAGACGCACGGTGACATGAAACGGAAAACTGAAGCATACGGACTCAGGAATGTCACTTTCTCGCCTCGTGCGCGGTTCGAGGACGTTCCCGCTTTGATCCATGCTGCTGATCTGTGTCTGGGCGTGTTCGGCACCTCGGGCAAAGCTGCGCGGGTGATCCCGCACAAAGTGTACGATGCCGTGGCGTGCGGCGTGCCGATCGTGACGGGTGACTCCCCCGCGGTGCGCGAGAAGTTTTCGGAGGCGGATGGCGTGTACTTTGCAGAACGAGGAAGTGGATCGTCGCTGGCGGCTGCGATACAGAAGCTGCTCTGATCTGTATACTCTTCTGTGATGCAACTCCCGCAGTTTCAGGCCCACAGCGAGATGGAACAGAACCATTGGTGGTTTCTGGGCCGGCAGCACATCCTTGCAACCCTCCTACGCGAGCTGCTGCCCCCCTCAAAAAGCACGCATCTGATCGACATCGGTTGTGGAACGGGCGGGCTCACGCAGTATTTCTCCGGTGAGTACTCCGTCATGGGCATCGACCCGTCGGAGGACGCCATCTGTTTCGCGAAGCAGAAATTTCCCGCCTGCACCTTCATTCGCGGCAACGCGCCGGAGGATGTCCGTGATGAGCTCAGCCGCGCCGACGGCGTGCTCCTCATCGAAGTGCTGGAACACGTGGAACATGACGCCGAGTTTGTCCGGAGTCTCCTCGAGTCGATGAAATCCGGCGCGTACCTCTTCATCATGGCGCCCGCCGATATGTCCCTCTGGAGTCCTCATGACGCCGCGTTCGAGCATTATCGCCGGTACGACTCGGTGGGGGAATTCAGGAAGTTGTGGGATGGCCCGAATGTGAGAGAAGTGCTTGTAAGCTACTGCAATGCCCGTCTGTATCCCGTGGTGAAACTGATGCGGAAGTTGAGCAAACTTCGTGGAAAATCATGGGGCAAGGGCGGGACGGATATTGAGGTGCCGATGAAGCCGGTGAACGTGATGCTCCGCAATATTTTCAGCGGCGAAGCCGCGCATCTGAAAAGAGTGCTGCATGGAACCGGGAAACCGTATTCATCCGGCGTGACGCTGATGGCTGTTCTGAAGAAGATCTAGAATGCTCCCTCGTACGCTCGTCGCTCCGCGACGAGCTACTCGGGATGACAATGCTTTTTTAAAAACAAACGCATCGGCACAGTCCGTGTATTTTGCCGCTTACGCGGTTGTGGAGCTGTATTTGGTCCAGATCGGCCGAATCAGATGCGCCACAGAAAACACTGAGGCCTTATGTATACAATAACTTCTGTCATCCCGAGTAGAAACCCGCGGAGCGGGTTTCGTACGAGGGACTGTTCAGTGTTCAGCAGGCCCCGCCCCTCAAAAATTCCTCTATACTGCCCACATGCAATCACGACTCAAAAATTGGCTCCCCGAACTGGCAATCACTGCCATCCTGCTCTTCTTCGCACTGCGCGAACTCGGCACCTTCCCCGCGGCATGGGCCGATGAAGGTCTTTTCTTGATCGTGGCAAAGATGATCGCAGCGGGAAAGGGATATGTCCTCCCGTTACTGAATGATGAATGGGCGTATCCGTACTTTTTGAACGTGGGACCGACGCTGATCTACCCGCCCGCCCTCTTCATTCGCCTGTTCGGGCTCTCGGTGACGGTGGCACGCATCCCGATGGTGCTCTATCTGCTCGGGGCGACGCTTCTCTTCTATCTCTTCACGCTGCGGACACTCGGCAGACGTGATGCCCGGTGGGCGACGCTACTCCTCGTCACATTCTCGGCGTTCATCAACACCGGCAAACCGATGTTGGGTGAAATTCCCGCGATGTTTTTCCTGCTCGGTGGACTTCTGATGCTCGAGAAAAGTGCAGGATGGAAGCGGACGGTGGGGAGCGGGTTGCTGTTCGGCCTCGCATTCCTGAGCAAAATCACGTTTGGGTTGATTCTCCCGGCGCTCGGCGTCGCGTGGCTCCGGGCTGCGTATAAAAGAGAATGGCGTGAGGTTGGCGCGCTCACGTGTATTGGACTCCTGACGGTGCTCACCTATCTCCCGTGGCGGATTCTGGAGATTGCGCACACCGAAGGCGGCAGTCTGGCCGAAGAATTTAGTAACTTTCTGCTAGGCAGCGGCGGGGAATCGACGTTCATGTACGTGCTCCGGTTCGAGCGCAGCATTCTGCTCACGCTCCCCTTCCTCGCGTTCGTTGCGTTTCTGATCCTCGGGGCTGTCGGTTTCTGGCATGTCCGGAAAAAACTGACACGCTCAACGGGACTCGTGATCGTTTCAATGATCGCGCTCTTCCTCCTTTACTACCTGAACGGCTTCGGCTGGTACCGGCTACTGCTCCCCGGCCATCTGCTCCTGCTCCCCTTCGTGCCGGCGGGGGCTGCGGCGATCCTCGGCAAGCGCGGCAGTGCCGCGCTCCTGAGCCTGCTCGTGCTCGCACAGGGATACTGGCAATTCTCGCATCACGGCTCCAGCCAGAGCACCGAGGGGCCCGAGGCCGCGGCGTATGTGATGGAAAAGTACGCGGACCGCGATCTGGTGATCGAGCCGACGGAAGTGTTCGCGCGTCTGCCCGTGAATGAACATTGGAAATTCATCATGCCGAGACTCTCTTTCAGTATGCCCGCTGCATTTAGTACGCTTTCGGGCGCACAATGCCGTATGCCACTGCTGCGGAAAATCGGTGCGGCAGATCAGGATAAAACGGGAAGCGCGAAAATAGAGCCTGTCGCGCGACGCTACGTGATTCTGCGAGACTATCCCTGCCCATACACTCCTCAATGATCAAACAGCGCGTCATCAGCGGCTACCGAATGGTACGGCCTCATGCGCCCCAGATTCTCCGGTACCTGATCGGCGGATTCACCGCGGCGGGAGCCGAAATCGGCAGCTTCCAACTGATGCTTTTGGCCGGCATCCCCTACATGATCGGCGGACCCATGAGCGGGATTATCGGCATTATCACGGCCTTCCTGGTGCAGAAATATTTCGTATTTAAGAAGGGCGGTAATTTCGCCGGCCATGGCATCCGGTATGCACTGATGACCGGATGGAACTTCATCGCACAGAACGCCGTGCTCATCGGCACGGTGGAACTGCTTGGCATTCATCCCACGATCGGGAAAGTACTGAGCATCGGACTGGCGGTGTCATGGAACTTTCTCTTGTATAAATTTTTCGTCTACGTGTGAGCTGCACAATAATCATCCCAACGTGGAATTCAGGAAAAACTCTGAGGCATGCGCTTGAGAGCGTACAGGGCTGCGATGAAATCATCCTGATCGACGGCGGCAGCACCGATGAAACTCTGTCCATCGCACGGGAATTCAATGCAAAAGTAGTGCCTCAATCCGATGACGGCCGCTCGGGACCGACGAGCGATTTTTCCGCAGTGCGTAACAGAGGTTTGGCTGCCGCAAAGGGCGACTGGATTCTCTATTTGGACAGTGACGAGTATCTGAGCGCCGACGCACTCAATTCCATCAAAACCATTTCGATTACTTCTGAGCCGGCCGCCTACAAAGTCGCACGCCGCTATGTGCTCGATGACGGATCACTTGTGGCGCACGCTTCAACCTACCCCAACGAACGCATCTACTTCTTCCACCGCGATGCCGTCACGGGCTGGGAGCGCCCCGTTCACGAGCGTGTGAGAGTCAAATCCGGTATCCCCGTCCGTCACCTTGCAGGCTGGACGTGTGCGCCGCTGGGATCGATTGAAGAGTATTGGAGAAAAAATGAGCGGTACATGAAACTGGAACTGGAGAACTCGACAAAGGGATGGGGACCGTGGCTGGAGAGACTTGGGAGGGCGATTCGCTCACAGGTGACCTCCACACTCCGGCTGCTCTGGATTTGGTGCATTCCACGAAAGGGAAGCAAGCTGCCTCTGCAGCAGGAGCTGGCCAGATGGAGCTACCGATGGACATTGGTTGTCAAAGCGTTGCCTTGGAATTACTAGGATTGGGGCATCGTCGTTTTATGTTCTTCAAACAACTCTTGCAACAGGATATACGCTCTCTGTGCGATCAATAAGACAAATATGGGATCATACTCCGGCACGTCGGAGGTTCTTGCCTCCTCCGTTTCATCATCATAGGAAGCGTTTGCCATAACCCACGACTGAACTTCGTCGTTGGCCCCTGCTTCGGCTTCCTCGTGGCTTTCGTCATTTGCTTTTTCCGGTCCTAATCCGTCGTCTATTTCTGCTTGCATGAACTCCAGTCCACTTCGTTCGATATTTGCCTGTAACCGGAACTCGTCTCTGGGTAATTCAGAAACAAAACGATCGGATTTGCACTTCCGAAATGCATCGATGAGCACGGCCAAAGGTGTGTCTCTTTCGTCTCCGGGGAAATGTGCTTCGATCGATGGCCCGCACAGGGTAATCAATTCATCTTGACTGACGATCTCCGTTTCATCCGAGACCATTTTCAAGCGCAGGAGCCCCTCAAGCATTGAGGCAAATTTTTCCCTATGTAACGAAGTGCGATGTGTTGCTTTGCGCTTCAAAACAAATGACGCCTGAAAGTCCAGACTTTGCAATGATTCAAAAAGTTCCACGCGCGAAACAGGCGTGTTTGCCAGCCGCTGCTGTAATGCTTCCGAAAATCTGTATCTTTCGGGCATAGGATTTACTATATCATAGATTCTCAATATGGGAATATCTAGATGCCGATCTGTTACTATTCCCCGGTGCAGAAATTCCTCGACAGCCACTACAAACTCATCCGTCCCTACCGCTTCTTGTGGGGCTGGGCGAAAGACGGCGTCACGAAGGCACGTTGCTCGGCGCGTGCCGAAGAATGGAGAGTGAAGGGCTTCCTCGGCGCGAGTCTGGACGTGTGCGGCGGCCGCAATCCGCTGGACCCGAAGAAATACCTGAACGTGGACATCGTGGATCTGCCGAAAGTGGATCTTGCCTTCGACATTACGAAAAAATTCCCCATGGACGACGGCGTGATCGAAGAAATTTTCTCGGCCGCGACGCTGGAGCACCTGCGCAAACCGCATGTGGATGGTGTTTTACGCGAGTTTTTCCGCATCTTGAAGCCGGGAGGTCTTCTCCGCGTCTCGACGCCGGACATCGAAGCCATTGCGCGGGGACTTCTGGCGGGCGATGACCTTGATATCGTCAATCAGCACTTTTTCGGCAAATATAAATCGGACCAGACCGAGGATTATGACCTTCACCGTTGGATGTACCCCGCTCCCGCGATGATCCGGGTGCTCCAAGAGATCGGCTTCGTTCGGGCAGAGCGGATTCCGATGGACGTGGGGTTACATGATCCCAAATACAATTATCTGATCAGGGCGTGGAAGCCTTGAGTGCCCACAGCGACCACCCACTCCCCGATTTGGCCTTCGTAAGCGAAACTTTGAGCCGCTTCAGATCCCATTTCAGCTCACGCACCTCATTCCACAAAATCTGATCAACGCCGTATTTTTTGAGCGCTCCCGCAGGATCTTTGTCCAGCCTTGCGCACGCGTCTTGCACAAGTTGGATTTCTTTCCGGCGAGCGGTCGGATCATCGTTGAATGCACGATCTGCCGCCGGATAAATGAGCGGTTCCCGATGTTCGATGTCCCGCAACGCCGGCGGAACCGACAGAAGCGTCATGCAGTAGCGCTCCGCAAGTTCTTCGTTACTCATGAGCGTATTCTGCAAGTAGAGGGAGTAAACGACATCGTGCGGCGTGGAGGCGGCGATGAGGAGAGACGTATCGGCATCGGTAAGGATCCGCACCCGTGACTGATCATTGAGGAAATCAATCGCATCGGCCAGATGCTGCTCTGCAAAGCGCGCTTCGACGGGCCGGAAGAGAGTGACGGCATACCTGCCGTCATACGCAAGTCCGGCGAGGTACACGCAGGCCATGAGCCCCGCGATCACCGTCCACCGAGAATGGATCGTGAAGGCAAGGAGGACGGCACAGATGGCAGCGAGTGCCATGGACATCGTGTAATGCGAAACGAAATCGAGCACCACGCCGTGGACGACTTGTTGATTGATGGCGATCGCGACGGCGATGATGAGGGCGACTGTGTACCGGTGCTTCGGCCATGTGCGTTCCCACGGAATGGAAAGGAGCGCACTCCCCGCCATAATAACGAAGAGCGTGCTGTAGATGATCGATTCGGGGAGATGCGTAAATTGCATCCCGCTGCGGAAAGCGGCGGCGGCGGAAAGCGGGCCATGCATGCCGCGCAGCAGCTGCAACGCAAACGGAACTGTTGCGGCCAGTCCGATGCCACCGAAAACGAGGAGCCGCGTGCCATAGATATCGTGCGTCGGAACGCGACGCTTGCGGCGCCACCGGAATTCGGCGAGGGCGGCGAGAACCATCACGCCCCACCACGCCCACGCGATACTCCAGCTCCAGAAATAGATGCCAAAAAGACATCCAAGAAGTATTCCGCCTGCCACTCCCCATGCCGCGCGTCGTTCCAGGCCCGCGATCAGACAATTGAGCGTGGCAAGGAGCACCAGAAAACTCCCACCCTGATGGATGGGTCTGCCAAGGCCATAGAAGTTGATCAGAATGAACGCAATGCCGCCGCCGTACGAGAGTAGATGTGAGAATCCCGAGCGACGAAAGAAAAGCCATAGGAGGAGAAAAATCCCCACAGGAACGATCGAGTCGAAAATCATCATCACCTGCGGTGCATGCCATCCGACAAACGGAAAGAGTGAGCCGACCATCTGCTCCAGTAACGCGGGCTGGCTCCCGTAGAGGGTCGGATCACCAACGAATGCCTCTTCACTCATGCGGGGGCGGCCCTGCAATGCCTCCTCAACGCGCGCCAGATACTGATACTCGTCGGAATTGAGGACGACTGGGAGACCTTGTGATCGCGGATCGATGGAATGGAGCCATTGGGGGATCTGGAAAGTGATCGCAATGAGGATCACCGTACCGCCGAGGGTGAGGAACCACTTGCGTGGGGGTGCCATGCCAAAAGTGTACACTTTCCCCATGCCACGTTCCTACCATCAGCTCCTGCCCTACGCTTTCAAGCGCTTCTCTATCCTGAGCGCCTTTCGGACCGCATTGCCCACACTTGGATATTATATGACGAGACCGGCGCTGGCCGCGTCAGAAAAACCCGCTCTCTTCACCATGAACATTCTGCCGCCGATGATGACGGTGTGGCACCACTGCGCAAAAAAATATCTTGGGGACCGCGTGGATATCGTGATTTTTGACTGTTCGGGGAAACTGGATGCAGGTGAGTTCGCAGGAGCGCGCGTGCAGAAATTTCTGAACCTCTACGCCGCCACGAAATGTGATGAATTTATCCGTCACATTGCAAAGAACCGCGCCGTGACGTGGCTGTGCGACGATGACATCTTCTTTTTGAGTGCACAAGCAGTTGATGCCGTGGAACGCGAGATGAATGTTGAGCGTACGGCGAGTGTGAGCTTCCGCGCGCGCAACTGGTGGAAGTTTTCGATTGATGGAAAAGAGATTCCACCCAGCGGGAGCTACTGTCTGGCACTCAACCGCGACATTTTTTGGGAGCGTGAGCATCTGTCGCTCGCTCCGGCACCGAATAACGTCCACGCCGCGGAGCGAAGCCAAAATCGCCGCTACGATACGTTCGATAAAGCGAATGAAATCCTGCTCAAGAAAGACTATCGCTGTGCGATTCTTCCAAGTAGCGAGGCCGACGAGTGCATCACCGGCTTCAGCGGTATGAGCGGCGCCGTGATGCTTCTCAATTACTTTAAAACATCTGATCAGGTGCTCGATTACTACCGCGCTCCCGATAAAAAATTGTGGAGCGGGAGCGTCCTCCCCGGAACATTGGGCGCAATGCTCGCAATCAGGACAATTCAGGAATGTTACCGGAAGCTAAAGGGGCGCGAGTACCCGCTCCCCTCTCTCCCGTCACGGTCTGATCTGGAACGATTGCGCGATGAGCATCGTCAGTACCTGCGAAGTGATTTTACGGCGTGGGATGACATGGAAAAGGCGGGCGAGAGACTGATGGAATCGCTGTGAGCGATGTCATCCTGAGCTTGCGAAGGATCGACATCGCGCGTCAATGGTTCCCTTCGGCAAGCTCAGGGCAGGCTCCAGCTCACCATGACACGCTATTTACACTTACTTCTCGCAACCACCGTCACCGGCGCATCCTTCGTCGAAAATAAAATTTCTTCATTCTCATACGGCCGCTGCGTCAGCCTGTACGCCCCGCACAGCACCGAATCCTCCTGAATCACGATATCGGGCCTGTACCACCCGCCTTCTTTCATCACGATTGCACCGAGCGGCTCTTCAGTTAAAAGCAGCGCACCCGTCTCCGCATGCGCATTGAAGTACGCCCGCGCCTGCGTCGTCGCATAAAAACCTTCGGACGTCAGACCCAAATTTTTCGGCAATCCTCCGATTGTCCGATCAAACGCTGCATTGCACTGTCCGTACGTGTAAAGACAGATGGCGGGGAGATGTGTTCCGAGAAATATGATCACACAGCCAACAACGAAGATATTTGCCCATCGGCCCACTTGACCATACGCATGGAGTATCCCCGCCGCCGCGAATCCCATCAGGATCACATACCCGGGGAACGCAAACCGCATCGCCTGCACCCACCAAATGGCAGTCAGAGCAAGAACTCCCGCCATCATCATCATTAAAAATATTTGTTTCTTCCATTCTTTCCAGAGTCCATACAGCGCAAAAATCAGGAAGAAAGGCAGAATGTTATGGATTGGATTTCCGTAATAGAAGATATTTGAGATCAATTGTGCGACATGATTGGGCGCCTCGGCTGCAAGTTCGCCGGAGTACTCGGTATAGAACGGATTCCCGAACGTGATCCAGTTGCGGATGAACCAGATACTCACGATTCCAACGCCGATCACGAGCGCTGTAATTCTGATCGGTGATATCAGATGTCCGCGCCGCTTCCGGAGGATCCAGATCGCGAAGAATGGCAGCACCGGAAGCCCGTTATAGCGAGCTAAACACATGCAGCCGGCTGCAATTGCGGCGAGGATGTAAAAACGCTGATCCTGTTCAGCCTTGATAAAGAAGAGCGCCGCGGCAAGGAACAGGAATGTGAAGAGCAGATCGGCCGATCCCAATTGCGTCATCAGGATGAAGGAGGGCTGGAATAACACTCCGATGACCGCGATCATCGCAGCATTCCGGCTGAAGGTCTTACTGATCAGCAGGTACGTGAAGAGCAGCACCGCCCACCCCGCAACGAGCGTCGCGACTTTCATGCCCACGTGAAAACCAAAAATCGCTGTGAACGGATACGAGGTCACCGCATGGAACGGCAACTGCTTCGCATAGGGCGCGCCGAAAAGCCAGTAGGTACCGTGCTCCCACATGCTCCGACCCAGCAGCCCGTACGCCGCGGCATCGCTCACGATCGGGAATTGGAGACCGGGGAGCCAGAGAATCGTCAGAACCACACATGCACCGACGAGAAAAAGAATGGTGAGCCAGCGATGTCTCGGGAAAGTCATATGTTCTTGAATCTCAGTGTCATAAACACCCACACCCACTTGAACCAGTCCTTCCAGTTGATCTTCTTCCCTTCCCTCTTCGACCGCGGCGTGTAGGAAATCGGCAATTCAGGGATGGCGTGCCCGCGCAGCGCGAGCATTGAAGTCAATTCCGGATCGAAGCGAAAATCATTTTCGCGCAGCGGCAGAGTTTTGAGCACATCGCCCCGCACCATCTTGTAGCACGTGGGCTGGTCCGTGAGATGTGTGCCGTAGAGGAGGTTGCAGATCCACGTGAGCATCGTCCCGCCTATAAAAAACGTGAGGTGATGGAACTGCTTCTGCTTCTTGAGCCTTCTTGAACCAAAAAGCGCAGGCAGGTTGTGGGCTTCGGCGTGAGTCAGAAGTGCCGGGATATCAGCGGGGTCGTACTCCAAGTCCGCATCCTGCACGATCACGTACTGCCCCTGAGCGTGACCATACCCCATTCTGACTGCCGAGCCTTTACCTCCGTTGGGTTTACTGAGGACAGTATCCTGCGGCCGTGCACGAGACTTGAGGATCGAAAGTGATGCATCGCGCGAACCATCATCGACGAAGATGAACTCAGCGAATTCTCCGCATGCGGCTTGCAAACGATCGATGATCGTCGCGAGCGTCCGTTCTTCGTTATACACGGGCACGACAATGCTGAGGCGAGGAGCCATGGGGGTACTCTACCATGCTATCGACGAATCAGCTGCCTGTTGTGCTTGCTTGCACGGCTGCGGCACGAGCTTGATCGAATAATTGCAGCAAATGCCGATGCTTGTCCATCACCACGCCAACAGTTTCATAAGACGTTCCGAGTTTCACGAGAAGATCTCGCACTGCGCCATCATCCAAAGTGGCTTCCACTACTGTCAAAGAACTGGCTTCACGTTCGCCTCGAGCACCTCTCACCCGATCTATGCTCGGCAGTAATGTTTCGTGAAGCCGAGGGGTCGGGCCATTGGGTGGATAATTCTTTCGTGGGAAATTATTTTCTATTTCTTGATTCAGCACAGTATAGACTGTTTTCATCCTTTCCAAAATGATCGGCTCCGGAAGGGGCACTTGGTATGTCTTCCCTCCCACTTCCACAGTCGTTCTGGCAAGCATATGTGGTATATGCGGTGGTGCGGTATAACTATCGTCTGCACTCGCTGCATCCAACCAAATCGCTTCAAGAAATTTGCACCCTGCAGAGTCCGGCGAGAAGATTATTTTACGGAAAAGATGTATTGCTTCTGTTACCGCCCCCTTATCTTTTCGACGCAGAATGTAAGCATCCGACTGAGCACCTTCAACGATGCCGCTCGCTTCACCGGTGAGGCCTCTAATTGGCATGGGCAAATTTTGATTGAAATGGATTTGTTGTCAAGAATACTTTTCATCCCGAACTTAACGCTTTCTCAGCGGCCAGAAAGGCCGCTCCTTGGAACTCAGCCCCTTTCTACTCAGGGGGCAGGCAGAAAGCCTGCCCACCATTGAAAAAGAATGGCAGCCTTTCTGGCTGCCTCAGAATAAAGATGACTAGCTGCAAGGAGCAGGCATTCTGCCTGCTGAGAAAGCGATCAGGAGCAGATTTTTCTCTGTCTTTTATCTTCACCTCTCCTTACTTGGCATTTGGATCCTGGATTCTGGAATTTTGTCCGTTCATGCTTCTTCCATCTCTTCCCTCAGCCGCACAGCCAGCCGATTGAGCCCATGTTCCCGCTCGACCTTCTCCCTGAGCTCCGTCCGCAATACTTCCTGATCCGCTTCGGAGAGTGACATCACTTTTTGAACGACCTCTGCCATCGCTTTGCCGTCGGGAGCGGCCAGTAGATGAGCGGGCAGAAGGTCGGCAGCCACTTCTGAGCACGAGATGACGATGCATCCCGCCGCCATCGCTTCGAGGAGCGCCTTATCCAGTGCCGTCTCGCTTGCATGGAGGAAGATGGAGGCCTGCCTAAGCGCCTGCGCCACGTCTTCCGGCTCCATCGCCTGAATGTCGATGCGGTCGATGATGTTCTCGGCCTCGCAGAAGATGCGGATATTGCGGATCAACTGCTCGTCTTCCAGCGTGATGGTCTTGCCGACGATT
>CAZXIO010000015.1:9268-19627 GCA_964640805.1 uncultured Candidatus Peribacteria bacterium | reverse complement strand
AGGATTATATCAGGTTTTCATGGCAGACTATGATTATGAGAAAAAAGAAGACGCGCAGAAAATCTATTAATGGCTTCATGGTTGTTTTTGAGACAGCATCTGAAGGAGGCTATATTGCACGCATCCCCTCGTTGTCTGGTTGTACCACGCAGGGAGAAACATTGAAGGAGGCTCAGAAGAATGCAAAAGAGGCTATCGGGGGATATTTGGCGGTTTCCGATGCATAGCGGCGACATCAAACGCGGATTACTTATGGGCATCATCAAACAGGCGGGGATGACGCAGGAGGAGTTTATACAAATTCGATAGTCATCGCGATTATTGTCTGAGCAGCGTATAGATAACAGCCGCAGTAACGACTATCACATCACCAATAAAAAGCATCAACATTCTGCCATCGACGTAGGGTCCGGATTCATCAAGAAGTCTCTCGATTTCTTGGTCATCTACATACTCGTTGCCACTATTTTCATTTTCATTATCGTCCATAGTAGTCCATGATAAGCCGCTCTTGACGCGGCTGCAAGCGCTGCTACTATTGCGCCCCGACTTCCCTGCACCACTCGCGCTTCGCGCTCCGGTACAGGGCAAGCCCTCCGTCCACTCGGACGCAGGACTGCCCACAAGTCCCATGCCCACCCTCACGCCTACATCAGAAGATGTCCGCATCTACGAATGGTGCATCCTCTATCCGTATCCCCTTGATCAGAAGGCGGAGAACGAATTGCTGAAGGAGATCGACGGATATTTTGCTGAAGCCGGCGCCAAGCTCGTCGCAAAGGATAAGTGGGGCCGCCGCGGTTTGGCCTACACGATCGAAGGATACGACGAAGGCAACTTCATCGTGTATCACTTCGAGATGGATCCGCTGAAGGTGAAGGAAGTCGACCTCCAGCTGAAGATCGCCAAGAACGTGCTCCGCCACCTCTGCGTGAAGCCGCCGAAAAATTATCAGGTGGTGAAGTACAGCGAACTTTTTGAGACATGGCTGAAAGAGCGCGAGAACGTGGACGAGAAGAAAGCGCGCGAACGCGAGGTGAAACTGCAGGAGACAGTGGCTCGCAAGGCGAAGCGCCAGGTGAAGTTGAGCGACGAGAAAAAGAAAGAGGCGAAGCCGGCGGTGGCGATGAGTGAAGCGGCGATCACCGAGAAGCTCGATAAACTTATTTCTGACGACACCTTAGACTCCATTTAGTTCTCAGGCGGGCAAGTATGCCCGCCCTCCTGCAATCATCATGCCGCCACCCAATAAGTCCAATAACCAGCAGCGCAAGTCCGACCCCCGCCTGAAGCAGTGTCCCTTCTGCACGCACGATGCGAAGTACATCGACTACAAGGATTATCCCACATTCAAACCGTTCCTCGACTACTTCGGCAACATCATGAAGCGGTACTACTCGGGGGTGTGCCTGAAGCATCAGAAGATGCTCAGATTGGCCGTGGAGCGCGCCAGAGTGATGGGAATGGTGAGTTACAGGAAGTAGCCTCAAGGGCCATTTTCCTGTATACTATCCTGATTTCCCCGAGCCTTCAGTTGGGGGAGTCGAATTAATGCCAAAACCGACACGCACACACAGGGAATCCCCGTCCGTTTCGCTCCGCGAAGCCAGGATGCTCCGGCGTTTCCAGCCCTTCATGCAGGAGCAGCCGGGGGACCGGCAGGGTTCACGGTTCCGCGGCATCATTGATGCGTTTCGCCAGCGTGCGAGCCAGTTTTGGGATGGCATGAGAGGAAACGGACAGTGGAATTTGTGGCGGCAGGCGCGCGATCAGTCCGGTCAGGCTACTGCGAAGAATCAGTATCACCCCTACGGTCCGGCGCACGATCATCCCGCGCCCGTGTTCACGTCATTCACGCCTCCGCAACAGGAGCCGTTGTTCAAAAATCAGGTGGGTCAGAAAATCGTGAAAGAAGGCGCGATGAAGGAAGCCGGAGTGAAAGCGCGTCAGCACGTTCCTGTCCGTCTTCTGGCTCCGCAACCACCCCCCGCTCCTCCGGAGGAAATTTTTGTAAAAGCCGATATTGAGGTGAAGGCGAAGGCTGCCGAGGTGCAGGTGAAGGAAGAACGGGTAAAGACGGAACTTTCACTGGCAGAGGTGGCGGATGCTCAGGTCGACGCATGGCTCGCTCCGGCACGTCTCGGGCGTTCCGTACGGGTCGACCGGTCGCCGGGTCGCAGCCCCGGAACCGGACGCGAGTACGACCTGACGGTCCGGATACTGCAGCAGACAGCCATGGCCGAGATCGATGAACGACTCCAGGAATTCTGCAAAGCACAGGGGCTCCTGATCATGGACGTCCCCGGCAGAGCGAGGAGAATTTTTGGCGTCGGAACGAATCAGGCAAGTCTTCTTGCCGATGTGCTGCGACGGCCGATGCCCACCCCACATGAACTCGACCAAAAAATGCGCGCAGCAGCGCGGAAAAAAGAGGAACAGTCCAAAACGGAACGCGAAAAAGAACGTGAGGAAAAAAATCAAAAAATGCTGGAGCGGAGGAGAAAAATTGCGGAAGAAGCCGCCCGGGAAGAGAAAATTGAAAAAGAAGCCCGCGGGCGGCTGGAAGGCATCATCGCGACGACGGTTCTGCCGGTCGGGTTCACCCTCGATTTTTCGGAGGGAATTTTCGGCGGGCAGCCGTGGCAACGGTTTCTGACGCTGCACTATCAGGGCGCGTGGAGCGCTCAGCTTCTTCAGGCGAACACTCTTGCCGGCACCGACGATGCGATCCGCGCCCGTATCGAGACGTTCGTGAAACTGATGCCGGACCGCATAGCGACCGCCGCCAAAACTTTGCACAACGATCTTTCCGGGCTGACGCTCCCCGAGGGCATGACGGTCAATGGAGTCTCGGGTTCCATCGTGACGGTGGGGTACCGGGGACAAACGCAAACATTCAATTATTGGAACCGCGTGGAGTCCGTGGCCGCGCCGGCACCCACCGAGTGGGCTGCGCGATTCAACATGAACGAACTCCGGCCGCGATTCTTGAGTGATATCGGTGAATTCAGGCAAAAAGTCGACAAAGAGCAGAAGATGAAAAACGATCGCGATCAATTAGTCAAAGAGCGTTTGGACAGAGTCCAAACCATTGCGGATCAATTGAGACCGGGAATCGCGGCTGCCATCCCCATCATGGTCAACTACCCGCTCAACGGTGACCGGGAGAATGCAACCATCACGATCGGCCCCGCTGCGACCGCACTGCAGTTCGAAATTTTCTGGTTCGACGGAACGATGCACGGTCGCACGCTCCGGGATCCTACGACGCCGACCCCGCTCGATTTGGGTGCCGCAAACGAGCTCTCGGTGCCGGTGCTCATCAACCTGATCCGCGAGCGGCGCCGCGAGTGGGTTCCGCGGCAAGTAAATGACGCCCTCATGAAAGCGACGGAGGCGACGGCGGCGCAGTTGCGCGGCCGCCTGCGGCCGGGCGTGACCATGACAGTCACTCCCGCCGAAAGACTGCACGCGGATGGACGCGGAAGCGTGATCGCGGTCTTCGCACATCTGATAATCACCGGAGGGAATCCGCCTCAGACGCGGCAATTGAATGTGGAATGGATCGACGGCGGCGCAAAGGTCACAAACTTCGTGGAAAATCAGATATTCGTTACGCGTCCTCTCACGGTCACCGAACTGCTCTCGTACCTTCGTTTGCTCGATTTGGTAGCGCCGGTGTCGGTGGATTTGGCGCAAAAAGTGGATCAGGAAATGAAGGCAAAGGAAGAGCGCGAGAACCACGTGGTGCGGGAAAATCCGGAGCTTATGGCATCCTCCCGTGCGTTGGCGGCGGCATTGGCGCCGCTCCTCAATGACGTCACATGGACGCTGACGGCCGAAGAGAGAATGGACTTTGCCACTGCCATTCCCAGGACCGCCATCACATTCAGCCGGGGCGGACCCGCTCAGCAAATGCGCCTGCGATTTGAATGGAGAAATGGAGCTTTGCACTGTGTGGAGGGACCCGAATGGATGGAAGGAAATCTGACTGCAGCCGCTATAGCTCAATTTCTGCGCGCGCGTTCCAGCACGCGTGAATGGGTGCGTGTGACGGAAGATCCGCGCATGATGGAATCGATACGCAAAGTGACGGGAGCATTGGAGCCTTTGCTTCAGGGAGTGGCATTCACATTCTCCACGGAGGAAGAAGTGAATAACCGCGGAGAAGTGGAAAGCCGTACGGTGATGGTCACATTCGCCGGAGCCGGGCCGGCAAACCGGGTGGTCATGCGCATCGGGTTGGTGAACGGTGCTTTGCGCATCAGGCAAGTGGAACCGTATTCGTGGTTCGATGACGGGCCTTTCACGGTGCAAAACGTGCTTCGGTACCTGCGCCTCAATCGCCACCGTGACATGGTGCGTCCGCTGCCGGCCGATTCCCGTCTCATGGGACCGCTCCAGACGATTGCAAAGGAACTTGGTGGCCGCTTGCAAGGTGTTACTCCGGTCGTATCTCACGGGGAGAATATGACGGGAGAGGGTGATGCCGATCCGACTGCCACGCTCACGATCGGTCCGGCCTCGTTCCCCATGCATCTGCAGAACGGCGTGCCGGTGTTTACGTACGCGTTGGCGATTCAGAATGCCCTCAATCTGGAAAATGACACGCCCATCACCGTGCCCGTACTGCTGCGGTACTTGCGCCTTCGTCATCGCGCGCTCGTCGCACCCGAGCAGGTGAATCCGGAATTCTTGAAAGGCGCGCAGGATCTGGCCGGCGCACTTGGCCCGTTACTCGTGCCCGGAACGCCCGTGGCGGTGAACGTTAGTGACGAGTCAATCGATCGGCAGGGGAGCTCCCTTCCGCGCAGCATAACGCTTGTCATTGGTCCTCCGGATGGGGGGAGTCGATTCTATCTCCGGTGGGTCAACGGCCAAATCCAGGAGACGCATTCCGATAATGCTCTGACGGCGCAGGATGTACTGCGCTCTATGAGGAGACACAACAGGGCACTCGTCCCGCCCCAGCAGGCGGATGAACGTCTTTCGAAGCCCGTGGAGGCAATGGCGAAGGCGCTACGTGACCGCTTGCCCGGCATGACCTTCACCGTTGCAACCGAAGATGAAGAAATCGATCAGCAAGGCATCCCGCTCCCTCGCAAGATGCGCCTTACGATGAGCTTCCCCGGAGCTGCTGCGCAACCGGTGTTGGATATGGAACTGCGGGACAATGCCATGTATTACCGCTTCATCAGCGAGGACCGCGGATCGCACACTCTTACGATGGACGGCACCAATATCGAGCCAATCGTGCGCTGGCTGCGCCTGTATCACCGTGAATGGGTGCCGGTTGTGCAGCCACCAAATCACGCTTTGGAAAAGGTCGCAAAAGAATTGACGCAAGGCCTACCTGCGTTGCTGCGAGCGGATCTACGAGTGACGTCCAGAGCCGTGGAAACGTTATTCGAAAATGGCAGCGTCGACGCTCGTTACCCAACATATATTCAGATCATGGTGACTGATCCTGCTAACCCGAACCAGAGAGCCCGTTTCAGTCTTTTTCCGCCTGATCGCGAGGGTGGTGCAATCGAATGCGGCGGTTCCATCTATACCGGCGGCGGCGAAATTCCCAATGGAGATCCCGACCGCGTTACATCTGCGGGATTAGCCGCGGCCATCCGGCGCCATTTGCCCGGGTGGGTGCGGTAAAAAATCATCTGATATAGTCGGAGCATGTCAGGTCATAGTAAATGGGCAAACATCAGGGTGAGAAAAACTGCGCAAGATAGTAAGCGCGGGAAGGTTTTTACGCGTCATGCGAGGCTCATCGAAATCGCGGCGCGCGCGGGCGGAGCCGACCCCATCACGAACGCGGCGCTCCGGACGGCGATCGATAACGCAAAAGAAGACAGTGTGCCGAACATGAACATCGACCGTGCCATCAAAAAAGGAACGGGGGAGACGAAAGGGGAGGCGATGCAGGAGGTTATTTATGAGGCGTATGGACCGGGTGGAACGGCGTACATCGTCGAATGCCTCTCCGATAATCGCAATCGCACGGCGGCCAATGTGCGGCTGGCGATCGGGAAGAACGGAGGACGAGTGGTGGAGGGAGGATCGGTGGCGTGGATGTTTGAGAGGAAGGGGATCGTCGCTGCGGCGACGAATGAAGAATGGAAAATGAAAAATGAAAAATTGGACGAAGTGGAGTTGGAATTGATCGATATGGGAGCGGAAGATTTCTCGGAACAGGATGGAGTGATCACCGTGACTTCATCGATGACGAGCTGGAACAAGATCCGTGATCATCTGAAGCTGAAAGGGTGGGAGATTTTATCCGCCGGTCTCTCCTTTGTCCCCAAACAAAAAGTTTCCGTCACCGACGAGGCGACGGCGGAAAAGGTCCATGCGTTCATGGAAGGAATTGAGGAGGATGAGGATGTTTCGGAGGTGTATACGAATGCGTCCTTCGACCCGTCCGACTCGTCGGCCGAGGCGGGCAAGCTCAGGATGACAACGTCTATTGCGTAGTCCCACTTCCCGTCCCTTCCGTCACCGTGATGCGGATTTCATCTTCCGCTTTGTTGCCGGCAAGGTCTGTGGCGGCGGCGCGAATGCGGTGTTGACCTGCGGGGAGATCAATCGGATACGTGAGCGCATAGGGTTCTTTTGGTTTACGCGTAAGCAGGATGCCATCCAGATAGAACTCCACATACTTGATGCCGCCCTCGGTATCGTTCGCTTCCGCCTGCATCGTGACGGGTGATCCGCGGACGACCGTCGCTCCGTCCTCGGGCAAAATGATTCGCAGTCCCGGGCCCGAGACATCAGTGCGGAAGCTGAACTGCGCAGAATCGGTGGCGGTGTTGTAGTAAAAATCGGTGAGCGTGACCCTGAGCACGTGCATTCCTTCCTTCGGGACGGATTTGGGAACGCGCAACGCGCCATCGAACGGCGATTGCGTAAATGAAGCGAGCGGCTTGCCGTCGAGCTGCCACTCGACGCTTCGGATGGAGGAGCCCACTTTCGTGGCGATCTGGGGGTGGAACGAGGGGTAGCTTGCAGTTCCTCCGTTTCCCGGCGAGAGCAGCGTCACCGAGGGCTTCTCGAGCCGCCCCGGTGTCTTTGTGACATCACAGGCCTCCGTGGGGGCGAGAGGCAACGGAAGGCTTCCCGAAGCGGTTTTTGCCCATGCCTGCACGCCAGTTTCCCACGCGGGATAGCGGTCGGGGTGAATGCTCCGGGGGACATAGAAATTCTTCTGCTCCTGCGCTTCCACCGGGCAACTTGGCGACGTCAGCAACCCGGTCACTTTGTCCACCGTCAGCGCCACGCATGCAGGGTCGGGCATCGACGGAGCATTCTCACGCAGGAATATATCGGCCCTGCGCTTCTCCACGGGCGTGCACTCGGCCGGCAACTGTCCCGAGAGTTCCGACACCTGCACCTGGATCACGCCTTGCGGCATGGTGAACGTCGTTGTGAGGGCAGTACCTTCGTTTTCCTCCAACAAAATTTTCTGTGCGCGCGTCATGAAATCTTTCCAGATCGGTGCCGCGACGGTCAAACCGTCCGCTTTGTCGCTGAGCGGATCGCTCGTGGCGTTGCCCACCCACACGCCCGCCACGAGATTGGGGGTATAGCCGATCGTCCACACGTTATCGGGTTTGCGCTTGATGCAGTTTTGCTTCGCGTCGCGCTCCAAGCACTTGTTGCTCGTGCCGGTTTTGCCAGCCGCGGCCGTTCCCGGCACGCTCAGAATGCTCTGCCAGTACGCGTCGGGCCGCGCCGAGACATCACTCAAAATCGATGTCACTTCGTACGCGACGCGCGGATCGAGCACTTCCTTGCTCTGGAGCAGGGGACCCTGATCTCCCGGCAGCGGCAAGAGCGAGCCGTTGCGGTCGGTGATCTTCTGGATGCTCACGGCGGGTTTGAAGAGTCCTCCGTCGGCCAGCGTCGCATACCCCTGCACCATTTCCACGAGCGGCGTTTCGGCCGCGCCGATCGCCATGGCCGGTCCGTATCCCTTTGCGGGCTTGAGCCGGAGCGGTGTGGTGACTCCGATGGAACTCGCGAACGTCAGCAGTTCATCTTCTTCCCCTCCCAAAAAGTATGCTTTGATGGCGGGAATGTTGCGCGAGCCGCCGAGGGCTTTGCGGATCGTTATGAGCCCCCAGAAACCTCCCTCGTAGTTCTGCGGTTCGTAGCCGCCGATGAATGTGGTGCGGACGTCGTGGAGCACCGTGGCGGGGCCGTAGCCTTTCAGAAACGCTCCTGCGTAGATGAAGGGCTTAAAACTACTGCCCGGTGCGCGTGGCGCGAGGGCCATATCCACTTTGCCGCCGTGTTCCTCGTCGGCGTAATCGGCGTTGCCCACGTATGCCAGGATGTGTTTGGTATGCGGATCCATGGCTACAAGAGCGATATTGTGGCCCATGTACACCTTGGCGCTCGAGTCGCGGAATTTGGCCACCGCCGCCTCGGCCGCTTGCTGCAGCTTCCAGTCGAGCGTCGTCTGGATCGTAAGGCCGCCCTGTTCCAGAATGCCCTTGGTTTCCTCGCCCTCAAACATGCGTTCCACTTGGGTCTTTGCCCACAGTACGAAGTGAGGTGCGCGGATGGACCCGCGCGAGGCCTTGAAGACGATGGTCTTAAGCTCGGTCAAGGCAAGCTTCCTTTCCGCATCGGTGATCATCTTCTGCTCCATCATATTCTGGAGCACCTGATCCGTGCGTCCGCCCACATACAAGAGGTGGCTGCCGGTGCCAACGGTGGTGCCCAGCAAGCCGATCGAGACGTCGTCATCGCTCAGTTGTGCCGTCGATGTCAACGTGCCCGCGATGACGCGTTTCAGAGCTTCATCTGTCAGTTTTGTCCGGACGTGCCGGCCGTACGGGCTGAAATACGTAGGCAGTTGCGGCAAACTGGCAAGCACCGCGGACTCGGCAATGGTGAGGTCCTTCGCGCCTTTATTGAAATATGCACTGCTGGCCTGCTCCACGCCATAGGCATTCTGGCCGAAGGGAATCCAGTTCAGGTACAGCGCCAACACTTCGTCACGGCTGTACCGGTGCTCCAGCTGACAGCCGAGCATCAACTCTTTGATTTTGCGGCTGAGCAAATTCTCCTGCTGCAGATTCAGGGCGTTGCGCGCCAATTGGCGCGAGAGCGTGGAGGCACCCCCCCTGCTGCCGAATCCGAGGAATGAGCGAACCAATGCGCGCACGTCGATGCACCCGCGCGTGAAGAACCGCCGGTCCTCGATCGCCACCACGGCG
Source organism: uncultured Candidatus Peribacteria bacterium (assembly GCA_964640805.1). GTDB lineage: Bacteria > Patescibacteriota > Gracilibacteria > Peribacterales > Peribacteraceae > CAYTEH01. The sequence goes on along the minus strand of CAZXIO010000015.1, from coordinate 10,403 downwards.
TCTTTCACGTGCTGCGAAATCTGACTCGTATCCACCACCGTGCGATCCTGTGCATCATAGATCCTGTAGAGCTCCACGCCGTCACGGTCGGTGATGATGGTGCTCTGCGCGGCTTTTAAAATCGTCGTGTGATCCAGTGGCGGCAGCGTGATCCAGAGGAAGAAAACGTAGAGCAAGAACAAGCCGCCGGCTGTCCCCGCGCCGCGCGCAAGGAGCATCGGCAGGCCCCAGCGGTGCCGCCATTCGACGAGTTGCACCCAAACGGCGGTCGCATAGCGCCTTATTTTGGCCTGCGCTCCGTTCGTACGTGAACTGCTTTTAGAGGGAAGACGGGCCCACTTGGGCCGCTCGCCGCCGGACTTTTGCCCCGCGACGGGACGCGACTCAAAACCATCGGAAGTCATGATTCAATGGTAGCGGAAAAGCGGGTCTCTTTTGTCTCATTTCTTTGCTAGTATTGTCGGGTGAAGTTTTCCCATCACATGCCTCTTCTCCTTATCGCGGGGCTGATCCCCGGAGTCGCTCTTGCCCAATTCAACAGGTCTATCAATGTCGCCACAGGGGTACGAATGTCCTTTCTTACCGCGCTCGAAAAACTCATCACGTTTGCCGCCGCCAGCATCGTCACCATTGCCACTGTCCTCTTCCTGGTGGGTGCCGCGTTCATGGTGGGGTCGGCCGGGAAGCCGGAACTGCTCGAAAAAGGCAAAAAACTCATGAAAGGCGCGATCATCGGCATGGCCATCACGCTCGGTTCCTACACCATCCTCAGAACGGCGATTTTCTTCCTGTACGTGCAGCCGGGCTATATATCGTAACCATGCTCGCTGATTCGCTGATTCGAATCAGCTAGTCAGCGAATCAACGCCCTGCGAACGGAGAAATCGAACACATTTCCGTAGAATTCTTATGCATTTGTCGTACAATTCTTTTCTATGGCACATGACGACCCATCGCCGGACACCCTCGAGCGCCTGGAGCGCGCCGAGCAGCTGAAACTGAGCGGCAAGCACCGCGAGGCGATCGTGATCCTGGAAGAGCTCCTTCTGGAAGATCCTGAGAACGTGGCGGCTCTCGAGGAAATCGCCGATAACGAGCTCAGTCTGGGTGAATATGTGCGGGCCGAGACGGCCGC
>CAZXIO010000015.1:1221-9168 GCA_964640805.1 uncultured Candidatus Peribacteria bacterium | reverse complement strand
AAATCGCCGATAACGAGCTCAGTCTGGGTGAATATGTGCGGGCCGAGACGGCCGCGAAGCAGGCGGTGGGGATGGACCCCGAAAGTTACACCGGCGAATATATCCTCGGCTTTCTCCGTTCGCGCGGAGAGCAGTGGAAAGAGGCCATCATGCATTTGCGCAAGGCGAATCAATTAAAATCCAACAATGCCGAAATACTGCGTTGCCTCGGGTGGGCGATCTTCAACGGCGGCGAGCGTGCGCAGGGCATCGTCACGCTCGAACGCGCGCTCAATCTGGATTCCGATAGTCCTTTGACACTCTGCGATCTTGGCGTGGCCTACCTGCAGGTGCAGAACTTTGTGAAGGCCAGAGCGCTCTTTCGCCGTGCGTTGGATCTGGAGCCCGACAATCAGAGGGCAAAAGAGTGTATGGAAGCGGCGGAGCGTTTATCCAAACTGGCAGCCGGAGTGGAAGTAGAGAAACAGACGGGAAAAATGGAGAATTGAAAATGGAACATGGAGAATGAAATGGTCAGATGGTCAGATGGTCAGATGGTCAGATGGTCAGATGGTCAGATGGTCAGATGGTGTACACTGTCTACCATGGCTCGTGCCGATCAAAATACATCACTCCTGATCAAGCGTGGGATCAGGCGCGGTCTTGCGACGCTGATTCGCGAACGTCAGTACGGCGTGGCGTTGCTCTCGCTTTTCGGCGTGCTCCTCCTCAGTCAGATGCTGCTATTGGTGCTCCTTGGCATCCAGACGCTCAGCGGCACTTTGCAGTCGCAGCTGGATCTGCGGCTGGCGCTCCGTAGCGGGGCTGCCGAACAATCAGTCCACAACTTCATCGGGGCGCTCAGAGCGCAACCGGACGTGGAGGAGGTCACGTTCGTCACCAAAGAACAAGCGTATGAACGGGAGAGAGTCCAGAACCCCGATCTCGTTTCGTTTCTGGAAAAGTTCAGCATCAAAAATCCCTTCCCCGACACGATCACGGTTCGATTGACGTCACTCGAGCGGTACAACGCCTTTGCGGCATTTGTCCGCCAACCTGCATGGAAAGATACCGTGGATGCCGGTTTCCTCTCGCAGGCGGCCACTCAGCAGCAATCGGCCCACCGGATGATCGGCTTCGTGGAGACGGCGCGCACGCTCACACTCGGATTTTTGGCAGTTCTCTTCTTCGTCCTTCTCTTCACGGTCGTCGAACTCCTGCGCCGCCGCGCGATCGAACGACGCGACGAACTCCTTGTGGAGCGTCTGGCTGGAGCTCCTCCGCTCGCGACACTCATGCCGTTCATCACCGAGGCGATGGTGCTCCTGTGCGTCTCACTTCTCTTCAGTATCATCGGCATCTGGGCGATGATGCATTTTTTGCCCGGACTCGTGCCGTCGTTCCAGACGGGCGCACTCTCCGTTCTGCGCTTCCGTACGAATGAAATGCTCGGATTATTCGTCCCGCTCATCGTGATCGGGGAGATGATCGTGCTGGGATTATTGGCATGTGCGGGAGCATGGTTGGGGGTGCGAAAGTTGTCATGGTGAGCTTGCGAACCATACAACTGCAAATTTGTCGGTCCCTCGCAAGCTCGGGATGACAAATTTGGCGTATCATTCCTCAGCATGCCTCACTCCCAAACTGTCGAAGCGATTGTCCTGAAAGCCTACGACGTCGGTGAAGCCGATCGGTACTGCATTTTATTTACAAAAGAGCGCGGGAGGGTGGCGGTGCGGGCGAGAGGAGTGCGGAAACTCACGAGCCGGATGGGTGCCGCACTGATTCCGTTCCGGCACATCACTTTTGAGCTGAAAGAGACCGAAGCGGGGTTCATGGCAGGGTCGGCCACGGTCAAATCAACGTATGGAGTCCTCGATCTTGCAGGATTTGGAGCTGCAAATCGCGGTTTTGAACTTCTCATGCGCATGCTCTCGGAAGAAGAGCCGCTCCCGGATGTGTTCACCGCGAGCATCGCGTTCCTCCAAGCATGCAGCGAAGGCGTTCCGCATGCCGAACTCGCATACAGTCTTCGCCTGTTCCATCTACTGGGCCTTCTTCCGGCCGAATCGCACATCCTCTCGTTCGCGTCACTCACGGGGCCCGAGCGGGAGTATGTGCACATGGCGCGGGAGGGATACTTTTTGCGCGAAACGGATGTGAAAGATGCCGCGAAGCTGGAGCGATTGCTCGATCGTCTCATCGAGGGGCAGTTGAGTACGCCCCTCAAAGCGCCGGGAGTGGTGAGGGCGATGCAACGGTGAAGATTGTTATGGTTCCTCGTACGCTCGCCTCCGGCGAGCTACTCGGAATGACAAGGTCTTTGTATGAATAAGGCATCGACGTAGTCCGATCCACATCTCTATCGGCCGTCCTGGAGTTGAAACGACGCTTATGACCGCGCAAGCGGCTCATTGAATGGACTATGTCGATGCGCTTGTTTTTAAAAAGGGTTTGTCATCCCGAGTAGCTCAGCGTGGAGCGCTGAGCGTACGAGGGATGGTTCACGCTCAGAAAATCGTCGGCGGCACAGTCGTATTGATGTCACCTGCGGGAGTCGGCATCGCCTCCACGCCCACCTCATAAAAGAGCGGACGCGCTTCGTAGATGGAGAGAACGGGTTCGATCGTGGGCTCGGCGCCGGGCATCTGTGTTTGCCGATACCACTTCACGGTGATGCCGGGGTGGCGGTCGCCCACTTTGCGCTTCGTGCCCACCGGAATTTCCATCGTCATCAGCGTCCTATCCGGCGGCGGGGCGGACGTCCCCAGCACCAGCGGACCCCACACGTCGGCGGTGCGGGCATCGCGCGTGCCGTAGTAGATGAAGTACGCGCGATTGTTTTCCTGGTAGGTCTGCATCAGAAGTGCGCCCGGACTGTCATTTTTAAACTTCATATCGGGGTTCGGCGGATACACGGTGGCATCCGTGCCCTGGGGGCCGTAGTAGCTCACCGCATAACTGTGGTTTTTGCGCTGCTCGATGGGGAAACCGTACTCCCACACTCCCCGATATGCGGTGGTGCTCACCTGGCACAGCCCGCCGCCATAATCGGGCTCTGTTCGGTCACCTTTAATCACCAGTTCCTTCCGGTAGCCCGTGGATCCGTCCACGCGGCCGAGCGTCTTCCCGAACGAGAACACCGTTCCCTGTGGAATCAAATGCCCGTTGAACTTGCTGAGACCCACGCCGATGTTGTGGCGGCGGTTGACGGGCGAGCCCGTAAAGTTCGATTCACCGATCGTCACTACTTCCTTGATGCCCATCGCGCGCAGCTGCGGATTCTCTACCGTCACGACGGGTTGAATTTCAGTCACCGGAATGACGATGTCTCTGGCACCCTGATCGAGCGCTGTCATAGTAAGCGATGCCAATAGATCGGTATCCACCTCGCGGCCTGTGAGGCCGACGCCCTCGAATTTAACAGATCCGCTGCCGCCCTTGATGGTCACGGTGCCGGCAGACCGCCCCAATACGGAGCCGATTTTCTTCTCCAATGAGGAACGGATTACATCCTTATTCCAGCCCGTCTTCCATCCGCGTGCCACTCCCGCGGGGAGCGGAGGCAGGTCGTCACCATCTACCCGCCACGCGGCCGGCGGAATGATCTCCTGCCCTTCATACATCCATATTTCCTGCGGAGTATTCCATCCCGGATACGCATCGGGGTCAAGGGTGAAGAGGTGATGCTCATAGCGGAAAGTGAGGGGGGAGTAGGCGAAAGCGGCACTCGGGAGGCAAACGAAGCAACCGAGACAAACGAGGGAACCAAAGATGGCACTCTGAAAACGCATTGTGGGCGGATAGTAGCAGGCACAAGCGGGGCTGCTACAGTACTTTCATGAACATTGAGCCTTATTTACAGCGTATCTACAAAGAATTTTCCGATTTTAAGGGGATGAGCACGCGCATACCGAAGCAGGGGATGGATCACGCAGCGATCATTTTTGGCGATGAGTGGATCGTGCGTTTTCCCAAACTTCAGGAATACGTCGATGGATTTCCGCATGAGGTTCGGCTGCTCGATTTCATTCATACCCGGCTTACGCTGCCCATTCCTCACTACGAGCGCATCGCTTCCGATCAGTCATTTGGAGCATACCGGCTGATCATTGGTGAAGAATGCACGCCTGAAGTTTTTCAGTCTCTTTCCACTGCAGCGAAGTCCGTTGTGATATCGCAGATTGCGCAGTTCCTGAGTGAATTGCACGGTATTCCTGCAGAGCAGCTGAAAAAATTTCCACTCGCAACCGTTGATGAGCGTGCCGACCTCCGGAATCTGGTGCAGGAATATACAAACCTGATTGAGCCCCGAATCACGGATGACGAAAAGAAAAAATGCGAGCTGTTTTTTCGGGAACGCACGAAAATGATTGAAACTGTTCCGCGGCAGGCACTCGTGCACCGCGATTTTGCATGGTGGCACATTCTCATCGATCAAAACCATGAAAAACTGGCAGGCATTATCGATTTTGGCGACACGATCATTGCAGATCCTGCCGGGGATTTCGGAGCATTATGGGCGTATGGCAGAGAATGCGTGCAGGAGGTCATTCGTCAGTATTCTCCCGCCGTCGATGATCAATTTCTCCACCGCTCTCTGCTCGGATTTAAGCGTTTTGGCATCCGGGATTTCTTCCATGCGTTGAAAGGAAATTACGGAACCGTCGAAGGAGCCTATGCATTTTTTCAAAAGACGTTGGAGGCGAAATTATCGTGATTCCTCATGCGCACACCTGCAACTCAGTTTCAATCTCAGCAGGCAGAATGCCTGCGCCTTGCAGCGAGTGGGCCCAATTCTTAAAGCAGCCAGAAAGGCTGCCACCAAATAAATTTACTTGAAGGGAAGGCTTTCTGCCTGCCCCTTGAGTTGAAAAAGTCTGAGTTCCAAGGAGCGGCCTTTCTGGCCGCTGAGATGGCGATCAGAAACAAAATTCTATGACATCAAATCTCCAGCGTCGGATTTCCTCTGGTTTGTGGCCGGTAGGTCGGCGCGGGGTGCTGGTCGAGCGCTTTATTCACGAGTGCGTCAGCACGATAGTTGTCGCCGCGGGGGATGTAACGGAAGACGATGTCGGCGAAACGCAGCGAGCGCTCTTTAATCTCATCGAAGAACGGCTGAAGGGTGGCCATCTTGACTCTGTACTCACCATTCAGCTGTTTGACGATTAATTCCGAGTCCAAATGGCAAATCAGGCGATTCGGATGGTAGCGTTCGGCCAGCTCCAGTCCCTTCACGAGCGCCCGATACTCAGCCACATTATTCGTTTCGACCCCGATCCGCTCGGCGTGCTGTTCCAGAGTGATTCCACGTGCGGGATCTTCCAAGATGCACCCAATCGCGGCCTCGCCCGGATTGCCGCGTGATCCTCCATCAGTGAAGAGATGGAGCGTGCCGCCCACCTGTTCGGGCAAGTCTTCGTCTCCCACCGTTAGGACTGTCATACCTTCTTCCAACGTATCGACGATAAAACGCTCACGCTCACGTGCCGTGGGAAACATTTCTTTCAAACGGCGCTCTAAAGATGCAGGGAGTCGGAACATTGCCATTGAGGATACACGTTTCAGTTTTTGCAGTCACATGCCCCGTCACTGCATCCGCACGACGCATTCATTGCATCATCCTGCGGCAAATCCAACTTGAACCGCCCGTCCCTGAAATCAATCGTCGATCCGCCAATCCGCCGTAACGTCAGTACCGATGCGAACACTTTGATGTCCGACACTTCGTCATTCTTAAATACTTTTTCATCCTTCGCCGGCTTGTTCTTGAATTCCATGCAGAAGCCGCCGTTCTCGTCCACGATCACGGCCAGGCCTTTCTCTTTTCGCCTCTCCCTTTTTGCTACTTCTTTGATCGCGCGCGCGGCAGCGGCGGTAATCGTCAGTTCCTCCGGACGCGCGGGCATCGATTTCATCATGTCATTGATATCGTCCACGAGTGCATCCACTTCTTCATCCGAAAACCCGTGCAACATTCCGCCTTCCGCGAGCGTCTCCTGCATGTTCATCGAACATCCCGCACAGTGAATGCCGTACTCGGCCAGCGCTTCTTTGGCGGGAGGGCAAAGAGTTAGGATGTCGGAGACACGGAGATGTTTGGTGATGAGAGGAGTCGACATGTATCAGGTATTAAGTATACGTAATACCTAATACTCAATACATAATACTTTCAGGATTTTATTACTCATACAGCAGCTTTCCTCTATTATTTTGCCATGTCCCAATGGGCCAAACGTATCGGCATTCCGCTTCTCACCCTCATCGTGGGATGGAATTTGGGCGTGATCTACATGCAGCGGGTGGGGCCGATGTATCCCGTATCGGGGGGAGGAGCCGCAACGGCAAGCGGAGAAGTGCTCACGGATCCGAAAAACCAGGCGGATATCACGCTCCTGTGGAGAGTCTGGAATCTGCTTTTACAGCACTACCGCGATCCGTCGCAGCTGCGTGCGGAGCCAATGATCTACGGCGCTGTGGGGGGGATGGTGGACGGGGTGGGCGACCCGTACACGGTCTTCATGACGCCGAAGGAAAACACCGATTTCCGCGAGTCATTGGCGGGGACATTGCAGGGCATCGGAGCAGAACTGAAACTGGAAAACGGCGCGGTGATGGTGGTCAATCCACTGAAAGGATCGCCGGCGGAGCGGGCGGGGCTTCTGCCTGACGACATCGTCACTGAAGTGAACAAAGCATCGCTCGACGGCAAGACGCTGACGGAAGTCGTTGCGCTCATTCGCGGGCCGAAAGGGACATCCGTCACGCTCACGGTGGAGCGCAAAGGCAAAACGAATCCACTGCAGCTCACGATCAAACGCGAAGAGATTCACATTCCCAGCGTGGAATCCAAAGTGATTGACGCGGACGGGAAGCAGATCGGGTACGTCGCGCTCAACCAGTTCGGTGATGGGAGCGTGGAGGAATTGAAAAAAGCGCTTCTGGAAGTCAAAAAAAAGCCACTGAAGGGACTCATTCTGGATCTGCGCGGGAATGGCGGCGGGTATCTGGATGGCGCCGTGCAAATCGTCTCGTTCTTCGTAGCGGAAGGGAATGTGGTGACAGTGGATCAGCGCGGCAGTGCTCCGGTTGAGCGCCCGGTTGACGGCCACCCGTTACTCCCCATCGTCCCTCTCGTGGTATTGCAGAACCGGGGCTCCGCGAGCGCGTCAGAAATCGTTGCGGGAGCGTTGCAGGACAGTAAGAGCGCAACCATCATCGGTACGAAGAGTTTCGGGAAGGGGACGGTGCAGGAAGTGATGGATCTTCCCGACGGCAGCAGTCTGCGGGTGACAGTGGCACGGTGGCTGACGCCCAATGGAAAGGATTTGGGCAAAGAAGGCATCCATCCGGACTTTGAGGTGGATCTGACCGCCGATGATTTCGCAGCCAAGCGGGACCCGCAGCTCGATGCTGCGGTGGCATTCCTGGCCACAGGGAAGAAGCCGGCAAAGCCCGCCGGCTCATCGGCGTCTGCGGGCCGGTAAACCGCAGAGGAGACTGTGCCGTATCTCCTGGAAAGTGTCTCAAATGTATCATTTGATACAGTTTTTGCCTTTTCGGAAGGCTCATCGTCTCCTTCCCGACGCCTACGCAAGGGAATGGCCAACAGATGCGTTTTCCATACTCACTTGCGCATTGTAAAAAAGCGAATTATTTGATATAATGATCAGATTTTCAACACATGAATTACATCTGAGCTATGTACACAAAAATAGACATACCCACACTGCGCGCGCTCAAGGAAAAAATGACTCTCGATCCGAGCGTTACGGGCAAGATGTGCGAGCGTCTGGAGTGGCTTCTCCATTTTGCCGAAAACGGATATTCGGTGAGCGCAACGTGCAGGCAATTCGGGATCAGCAGGATTACGTTCTACAGACTGCTCCGCCGATTCGATCCGGCCGATATGCAGACGCTGCAAGATAAATCACGCCGACCACACACCATTCACCACGCCACTCCGCT
>CAZXIO010000015.1:0-1121 GCA_964640805.1 uncultured Candidatus Peribacteria bacterium | reverse complement strand
GCCATGAAACCGATGATCGTTCTTCGCCGGCTCGGGGCATCGCTACTGCTCGGCGCGACGGTTGTCGTGCTCGCAGCCCCGGTCACGAAACTCTCGTCGCAATTGTCGGGGCAGCTCAGCGCTGCTCTGCGCGGCACTGCGGACAGCCGGTCCAGGTCCGGCTCCGCCTCAACGGCACAGACAGACACGCCGGCGCTGCAGTCCTCCATCGTAGCATTGGCACAACCCCCGATTGAACCGGGCAGCCGGATTGCCGCCCGTCGCGAGCAACGCCTGCTGGCAGCGTCGAAGCATAGTAACGAGCGCGTGATCGTCCCGACGCCTGATCAGTACCAGAAGCAACTTTCTACATCACCGGCAATTTCCGGCACGCCGTCGGAGGGACAAATTCTCCTCTTTAAAAACGGAAAAATGGTGTGGAGCGATCCCGTCGGGCCTCCGGTCGGTACGGGACGCCGTCCCGGTGGCGGATCGTATCCCGCCTCATCGGGTGAGACATCGGAAACGCGAAGCGGGCCACCGGCGGGCGGAGGCAGCCGTGGCGGAGGTGGAGGCGGGGGAGGCGGAGGAGGAGGCTCGACCACAACTGTCACCAATGTCACGAATACGACCACAGGACTCGACACAACCGCAGCCGATTTGCGGTATGTGAATACTGCCGGCGACACGATGACGGGAGCACTCACGCTCCTCGCAAGCGGCGTGGGACTGCGCATCCTCGACACGGCGTCCGGGAGCCATCTGCACGCGGAGCGAATCCTTACATCCTCGGGCACTCTCATCGTGGAAGGCGCATCTCTATTCCACGGGAGCGCCACCGTCCGGGGTACGCTCTCGGGTGCGATTGCTCCGACCTTCTCGGCCCTCAAGGGCTGCGACTCGATCGATACCGATATCAATGGAAACCTCGTCTGTGGTAGCGATGCGACGGGAGCCAGTGCCGGCAGCTGGTCCGGCACCGGCGCATTGGCCATCTTCTTCAATCGCGGTTTCGTCAACACCTCCGGCGACACAATGACGGGCAAACTCCTCATCAACCTCGCCTCCGGCACCGATGCCCTCGAAGTGATCGGCGTTGCCTCAGGAAGAGTCCTCTACGCCGCAGACCGCATCTCCGCCTC
>CAZXIO010000014.1:18045-20220 GCA_964640805.1 uncultured Candidatus Peribacteria bacterium | reverse complement strand
TTCTGCACCTGCTTCTTGAACCGCTGCTGCAAGCGGTCGCTGGATTCCTCGCCTTTTCTGATTGCATAAATGGCCATAGGGCCGGGGGATTTTAGGCCGGAAATATGCCGAAAGCAAGCCCGTTGATTCTCCAGCGCTTCCTCTATACCATCTTCCCGATATGGCAAAAAATGATTATTCCGCAAAGCAAATTCAGGTCCTGGAGGGGCTGGAACCCGTCCGCAAGCGCCCCGGCATGTACATCGGTTCCACCGATATCCGGGGACTCCACCATCTCGTGTACGAGATCGTGGATAACAGTATCGACGAGGCGATGGCCGGCCACGCAAACATCATTACGTGCACGCTGCAGGATGACGGTTCGGTGAGCGTGGAAGATAACGGCCGCGGCATTCCGGTGGATATGCATCCCACAGCCAAAAAGTCTGCGCTCGAAGTGGTTCTCACGACGCTGCACGCCGGCGGAAAATTCGGCGGGGACGAGAGCGGCTACAAAGTGAGCGGCGGACTCCACGGTGTGGGTGCCTCCGTCGTGAATGCGCTCTCGGAGAAGATGCGGGTGGAGGTCTACCGCGACGGCAACATTTATGTGCAGGAGTACAGGCGCGGCAAGCCTGTGGCGGACGTGAAGAAAATCGGCAAGACCGAAAAGCGCGGCACGCTTATTCGCTTCTGGCCCGATGACGAAATCTTCGACAGCCTCGGTTTCAGCATGGATATCATTATCAACCGTCTGCGCCAGCAGGCGTATTTGACCCGCGGCATCACAATTTCCGTGATGGATGCCAGAACCGAGCGCCCGGAGGAGGACAAGCAGTATCCGCGGCTCTACCGCTTCCACTTCGAGGGGGGCATTGCCGCATACGTGGCGCATCTCAACGAATCGAAGGAAAAGATCGGCATGCCCATTTGGTTCGAGAAAGACACCCCCGACGGTTTCGTGGAAGTGGCCATGCAGTACACGCAGGCGTTCCAGGAGCACGTCGTGAGCTTCGCAAATAACATCCATACCGTCGAAGGCGGGCATCACCTCACCGGTTTCAAAGCCGCGCTCACGCGCACGATCAACGCCTACGCGCGCCAGTTCGGTTTGCTCAAAGAGAAGGACGAGAACCTGACGGCCGACGACGTCCGCGAAGGGCTCACGGCTGTCATTTCCGTACGGTTGAAAGACCCGCAATTCGAAGGGCAAACCAAAGGGAAACTCGGCAATGCCGAGATGAAAACGGCCGTCGAAACGGTCGTGAACGAAAAGCTCAGCCAATATCTGGAAGAGAATCCGGGTGAAGCAAGGGAAATGGTCGCCAAGTGCCTCCTCGCCGCCCGCGCCCGCATGGCCGCCCGCGCCGCACGAGACAGTGTCATCCGCAAAGGCGCGCTCGACGGCATGACGCTGCCGGGGAAGCTGGCCGACTGCAGCAACAGAGACCCTGCGCAGTGTGAGCTTTACATCGTGGAGGGTGATTCCGCCGGCGGTTCGGCCAAGCAGGGGCGCAACCGCGAATTCCAGGCGATTCTTCCGCTCCGCGGCAAAATTCTGAATGTTGAACAGGCGCGACTGGATAGAATGCTTGCGAATAACGAAGTAAAATCACTCATCATCGCGCTGGGCATGGGAGTGGGCGAAATCAAAGACGTGAGCAAGCTGCGCTACCACCGCATCGTGATCATGACCGACGCCGACGTGGATGGTGCGCACATCCGGACTCTGCTTCTGACCCTCTTCTTCCGGTATTTCCCGGAGCTCCTCGACGGCGGGTACCTGTACATCGCCCAGCCGCCGCTCTACAAGATTCAGAAAGACAAGCAGGTGCAGTACGCGTATACCGACGAAGAGAAAGCACGCGTGATGAAGGAGTGGGGGATTGATGCGAAGGATACGCAGGAGACGGAAGCGAACGATGAGTCAGATGACGCCGTAGACGCGTCCGATGCGGACGCGGCGGAAGAGAAAGGCAAGAAGGCCGCCGCTCCCAAAAAACGCAAGATCAACATCCAGCGCTACAAAGGTCTTGGTGAAATGAATCCCGAGCAACTCTGGGACACGACGATGGACCCCGATAACCGCATCATGCTCCGGGTCACCATGGACGATGCCGAGAAGGCGGACGCCGTCTTCACCACGCTGATGGGCAGCGAAGTCGCCCCGCGCAGGAAGTTTATCCAGACGCATGC
>CAZXIO010000014.1:0-17945 GCA_964640805.1 uncultured Candidatus Peribacteria bacterium | reverse complement strand
GTGGTGAGGCTCCCCGCGATCAGTGCTTTCTTCTATCCCGATTGCCGCTTCGTGTATGCGGGACGGCGCACGTGTCGCCGTGTGACCGAAGAATTCCGGCCCGATGTGATACACGTGCACACAATTTTCACCGTCGGTCTCTTTGCCAGAAGCATTGCAAGGCGACTGAAGATTCCGTTCGTCGGCACGAATCACAATTACATCGTTCGCGGCAATACGGATTTCTACAAATGCATCAATGCTCCCGCGATCATCGCAAAACCTCTGGCCGCGCTTCTCCTCCCCATCACGTATTGGTTCTACAGAGCTGTCGACTTGACGATTTGTCCGTCCAAAATCTTCGCCAATGGCATGCGCGAGACTGGACACACAGGGCAGCTCCTTGCACTTCCAAACCCGATTGATTCGCCAAATGCTCCGGAGCTCACGTCCGACGACAAAAACGCCGCGAAGAAGCGCATCGGCATGGGGTCGCGCGTTCTCCTCCATTTTGGCCGCCTCTCGTTCGAGAAATCCGTCGATGTCATCATCAAGGCATTTGGTCTTCTGCATGCCAAATATCCCGACCTGCAGCTCTTCATCATCGGCGACGGCCCGGCGCGCGGCAGTCTCGAGTCCCTTGTTCATAGCGAGCATCTTGAGGATTCCGTGCGGTTCCACGGTTACATTGAACATGATGAATTGATGGCCTCGGGTTTACTCAGTCTTGCGGACGTGTATGCGACCGCCAGCGCGACGGAAAGCCAAGGGCTCAGCGTGATCGAGGCCATGGCATCGGGATTGCCTGTGATCGGGGTCCGCGGCGGCGCGGTGCCCGAGATGATCGGCGACGGGGGACTGGTCGTCGCTGCCAATGATCCGCCCGCGATGGCCGAGGCGATCGGCAGGATTCTCGATGATCCCGCACTTGCAGATGACTTCAAGCTCAGAGGACAACGACGCGCGGCACAGTTCACTCCCGCCGGTGCCACGGAGCATCTGATCACCACGTATCAATCGCTCGTCCGTCACACACCTGTTCCCGACGCCCAATGAACATCGCTTTCTTCTCCGACACTTTTTATCCGCTGATCGACGGGATTTCAACGTCGATTCTGAACACGGCGCAGGAACTGGGGCGCCGCGGGCATCAGGTCCGGATTTTCGCACCCAGCCCTTCACGGCTTCCGCCGCATATGGACGGCAGGGGCAACGTGCAGGTGATCCGGCTTCCGTCCATGCCAGCGCTCGTTGCTCCCGACTGGAGGCTGGGGGTATTCACCCTGCCCAAATCACTCATGAACGTGCGGAAATTCCGTCCCGACGTCATTCACTTCCACACGATGTTCAGCATGGGTCTCGACGCGTTCCTTGCCGCGAAAATCTTCGGGATTCCGCTCATTGGCACGAATCACGTCTTCATCACCCGCGATAATGCGCAGTCTATCTGTATTCTGCCGGGGATGCTCAGGGCCGAAAAACACATCGCACGCGCGGCCCTTTCCTATCTGGGATTCCTCTACGACGCATGCGATGTGCGGCTGACCCCGTCAACGCTCCTCATCGAAAGTATCCGGAAAGAAGGCTTTTCGAAGCCGTACATACACCTCCCTAACGGCGTTGCGATGACGGGCATTCATACGCTCAGTCGCACCGAGCGAATCGCATTCAGGAAGAAATACCGGTTGCAGGACCGCGTGGTGCTCCACGTGGGGAGGCTCGTACGCGAAAAGAATGTAGAGGACGTTATTCGTTCTTTTGCATTACTTAAAAAAAAGATGCCAAGTGTGTCGCTGCTCCTGATCGGCGACGGACAGGCGGCCCCCATGCTTCGGAAGCTCGCCAAGTCACTCGACATCGCGCGCGACGTCGTCTTCACGGGGATGATGAAACACGATGAACTGCTCACCTCCGGCATCATCGGCGTTGGCGATCTGTTTGTGACCGCGAGCAGGATGGAGAACCACCCGATGGTCGTACTGGAAGCGATGAGCCACGGGCTGCCCATCGTCGGCGTCCGCGAGGCGGGCATGATCGATCTTGTGGGCAAGGCGGGCATTCTTACCAAAGCGGGGGATCACGATGCCATGGCCAAAGCGATGCAGAAGATTCTGGAGCGTCCGTTGACTGTCACTTCTATGATCAGGCAGTCGCGAAAAACAGCGCAGTCATTTTCCATCGAGACTGTCACGGACCGATTATTGAAACTGTATCGCGGAGTCATCAGGAAGAAATCGAGACTCAGTTACTGATGATTTAGTCTTCGTACTCAGCTCCGATCCCATCCTTGATCACATATGTATCCAAATTCTCTTTGCCAAGCAGCTTGATGATCTCGGGAATGGCTTCGTCGAGCTTCATCTGCTTCTGCTTTCCGGCCTTCATGTCGCGCACGATGATCGTGCCTTCCTTCACTTCCATTTTGCCGAGCAACAGTGTGTAGCGCGATTCGAACTTATCCGCCAGACGCATCTGACTCTTGAGGCTCGCTTCGCCCAGCGCTCCCAGTGTGTGTACACCGAGTTCGCGCAGCTTCGAGACGAGCAGCAAGCACTTCTTCTTGGCCTCGGGACCGAGCTGCGCCACGAACACATCCACCTGATCTTTATCGGGCACGCGTACGCCCGCCTCCTTCATGTGCCAGATCACGCGCTCCATGCCTACGGCGTATCCCACGCCCGGGGTCGGCTTGCCGCCAAGCAGCTCAATCAATCCGTCATACCGCCCACCGCCGCCCACCGCGTTCTGTGCGCCCGTCGACGCGTCCCAGAATTCGAACACGGTCTGGCAGTAGTAATCGAGCCCGCGGACGAGATTGCTGTTCGCCACCCACTTCACACCCAGTTCATCGAGGTATTCCAGCATCGTCTCGTGATACTTCCTGCTGTCGTCACCCACAAATTGCTCCAGCTTGGGTGCGTTCTTGATCAGGATCCGGGTGTCCTCCTCTTTGCTGTCGAGCAGCCGCAGCGGATTGGTTTTCAGCCTGCGCGCGTCTTCGGGCGGCAGGTTGCGCTCTTTGCCGATGAAGTAATCCTTCAGGGCTTCCATGAAGGCCTTGCGGTTCTCGGCCGTGCCGATGTTATTCACCTGCAACGTGAGGCGGTCGAGGATGCGCAGGTCCGTGAAGATATTCACAAGCACGTGGATCAGCTGCGCGTCGATACTGGGGTCCTTCAGGCCGATCACTTCCATGTCGAACTGGTGGAATTGCCGGTAGCGGCCTTTCTGGGGACGGTCGTAGCGGAAGCACTGGCCGATGGCGTAGAATTCCACGGGCTGCGGCAATTGTTGCATGCCGTGTTCGATGTACGCACGGCAAATGCCGGCCGTGAATTCGGGTCTGAGCGCCCACTCCCGCTCAATTCCTTCGCCGTCGCGCTTTCCCATCACCGAGAAGAGTTCCTTTTCCACCACATCCGTGTGCTCGCCGATGCCCCGCTCGAAGACTCCCTTGTTCTCGAACATGGGAGGATCGATGCGCCTGTAACCGGCCTGACGCGCGCGGTGACGCACGGCCTTCTTGATGTACGTCATGTACTGGTGGTCCTCGGGGAGGACGTCGTGCGTGCCTTTCGGACTCCGGAACAATGGTTCTGACATAGAGGGGTGTATTAACGCGCTGGTACGGCTGATTGCAAAGCCTAGCAGGCTTGTCGTTTGTTGGGAAGCCTCAAATGTCTTTGAATGTTAGACTGTCACAGTGAAACGTTTTTGTGGTCTTCTCTTCCCGGCGCTTCTCCTCGCAGCCTGTATTTCAGCTCAAAGCCGCATCGATCCGCTGATGCAGCGCTATAGCGACGTGGCCGGAGTGCTGCATGCGATGGTGGCCGAGAAAGGAGCGACTGAAACACTCAATTATCTGCGCCGGACGGTCCACGATGAGCCTGCGCTCGCCGACGTCTGCCACGGCCTCTCGCACGAAGTGGGGCAGGCGGCGTTTGAGCGCTACGGGATGAAACAGGCTCTCGTGTTCGAGCAGGATGTGTGCGGGTCGGGCTATGTGCATGGGGTCGTCGAGTCGTTTTTGGAGAACGTCGACGATCTGGAAAAAGCGCTCTTCACGGTTTGCCCGCCGCAGGACGCACGGTGTTTTCACGGGATCGGTCACGGGCTCATGGATCGTAACCGCAATGATCTTCCCGATTCACTCCAAAACTGCGGCCGGTTCGATCAGGCGTTCCAGCGCGTGCAGTGTGCGGAAGGCGTCTTCATGGAAAACTTCGATGCCGATCTGAAAGCACATCCCACGAAGTACCTGAAGCCGGACGACGCGTTCTTCCCCTGTCGCAATCAGACCAAAGTGAACGAAGGCGTCTGTGCGTTCTACGCACCGCGGTATTTCCTGCGCCAACATCAGCGCAAATACGAAGAGGCACTTGATTGGTGCCTCACGCTTCCCGCCGATCCGCAGTCCGGCTGTATCAAAGGAGTCGGAGCCGGAGCGATGAAGCAAAATATTGAGGATGTGCCGTTCGCGGAGTCCGTTTGTGATCACGGAACCAGTCCCGAGTTCAGGAAATACTGCATCGAGGGTCTGACGAGCTACTACATCGTCCACCATGCATCCAGCACCAAAGGCCGGGAGATGTGTGCCACACTCAAGGAGGCGTATCGGGATTCATGCATGAAAATCGCGCACGAGAGTTCGCAGTTTTATCCGGATTGATCAGGCTGTGAGCAGCGAAAAAGCCGATCTTGTCTTTCAAAGAAATTAATTTATAATAATATTATATGCCTGACAAGGATGCACTTCCGGAACCGAACGAGAATGCACAAGAGCAAACCGGAGGATTGGATGAACTGTTTCTGAAAGCAATCTCAAGACCAATTGCTCCATATCTCGAAAAAGTACTGAATGAGTATCTCACAGATACTAGCGCGAAGCGCGCCCGTGAAAAAATATCGAAACACAGTGATATTGCAGTGCAAAAAATGGCCGATGCCGTGAGCCTTACTCCCGATGAACTTCTTGAGTTGGACAAGAAGATTCCGGACTTGGACTTTACGAAGGCAATCGAGAGAGAAGAGGCGATTCCACTCATCCGCCTGGAATTGGAAAAAATCGGTGCAACGAACATGCCCGTCATTCTGTTTCGCTTTCGTGAACATCCCCGGAGAAAAACCGTCGCGATTTCGCTGGGCATGGCCGTTGCGTTCGACATCGTCAGCAAACATCCCGTTGCGGGAATTTCTCCAATCAGGAAACGGGAGGACCTCTGTGTCGCACTTGGAAAGCTGCTAGCCAAAACCTGGCTTGGCGGAAAGACTGAATGACTGGTATTCATTAGTGCTTCTGACTACAATCTTTCGGCTTATGGCGAGCGTAGCTCAGCTTGGTTAGAGCATCAGGTTGTGGTCCTGAGGGTCGCGGGTTCGAGTCCCGTCGCTCGCCCCATCGTTGCTTGACAATAGATAGTAAACGTTTATTATATATGTCAGAGTACTTCGTTCCTCCTCTTTGTATGGTAGACGCATACGGCCCCTCCCCTTGGATTTTAGAAAAGATTGCCCCTCAGGTCGAAAATGCAAAATTGTGCATTGATAACTTGGTACACGGTACCGTGGGTACAAGAACTGATGCGGCTAAAGCGCTTCCCATGTTGATAGATGAAATTTTTGCCGCGACGCCGGGCCATGTTGGCACAGGATCGTATTCCAGAGCTGCCGTGCTTGCAGAGTATAGATTGTTTTCTCCTCGCGTGACGAGTCTCGGCAGTAAGACGAAAATCGATCGAGAGGACACAGATATACCTTCAGCATCCGAGCGAAGCACTCTGAAGAGGCTACTGGATATCTGCAGCAACCTCAATTCCATAGCGCACGAGGTGTGGCACGGCTTCTGATTTTTCAGCTAGGTCGCTTTCTTCTTCTCTCCTTGGGAGTTTGGATCTTGGGCTTTGGGATTTTCCTGTGTCACTCCCTCCGCCTTGATCACAAACGCCACCGAGTCGTCACTCTTCACAGCCGGAGTCGACGTCACAATCGGCGTCTCGGCCAACGGGATGTCGTACTCAACGGGTGGTTGAGAGTTGTCCGTTGAAAGTTGACTGTTCGGAGCGGCGGCTGGGGTCATGGGTTGTGTTTCGGATGCGACTGGCGCAGGCGTCGGAGCTGCGGGAGGTGGCGTCACCGGAGGCACAGGCACCGGAGCCGGAGTCTCCTGCGCGGGAGCACCTGCAGTTTTCAACTCAGCTTCCTCTGCGCGCTTCTTCAGATTTTCACGATATCGCTGACGCTTGCGGCGTTTGCGTTCACGTTCGGCTTCTTCACGCTTCAGATCTTCTTCGGTTGGGACTGCAGGAGTAGCCGGCGCTGAAGCGGCAGGAAGAACGGCGGGAGGTGCGGGAGGAGTGGTGATAAATTCCTGTTCGGGTGCCGGCTCAGGAGTCACCGGCTCAGGCGCGGAGACGGGGGCTGGGGTGGGCTGTAGAGTGGGAGCGGCGGGTGGAAGTTGTTCCTCAATCGGAGGAGCAATTGGTGCCACGGCGTTCGCGAACGCCGGTGGCGGTGCCTGCACCATTTGCGGTTCGATCACGGCGACGGGGAGCGGAGGAGGCGGTGCAGTGGGCTCAAGCGGTGCCGGAGGAGCCGGTTCAGGTGAAACTTCGGGCTCAGGTTCAGGGGTTGGCGCGGGTTCGACCGCAGCGGGCGTGAACGGCGGCTCAGGTGGAGGGGCGGGAGACGCCGGAGGTTGCGGTGCGGGAGCAGTCGTCTCGACCGCAGCCGGCTGGCTCTGTAGCCACGGCGGTAGCGTTTCTTCTTCGGTGGGCAGCGGAGCCGGTGTCAGAGTTTGATCGGCGAACGAAGGCTCCGGTGTTGCAATGGGTGCGGGAGTCGGCTCGGGCATGGTCGGAAGAGCCGGCGGTGAAGACGGTGCAAAATTGGTGGCAAATTCATCGGATCCCGGAGGCGGAGGCACGGCGCTCGCGAGCGCCTGTGCCGGAGGCGAAGGAATGGATGGTTCAGGCGCAGGTGGTGACTCGGGTGCAGAGGGAGGAGTTGCAGGAGTATCAGGTTTCTTCTCGAATCCCTTTTTGAGCCAGCTGGGGGCTTTGTCGATATCGACGTTCAGTCCGCTCGTGGGTGGCGGGAGAGGAGGTGACGGGGGCGAGCGGTCGGTGCTCGCGGCAAGTTCGGTTTCGATGCTCGTGGCGGCATCCTCACTGCGGCGCAGCGTCAGCGGAGGTGGAGCAACGTCGATCGCGCCTTTGCCGCCTTTCACCAGCTTCGCCTCGGCGTCTTCCAGCCTCTTCGCAAGGCCGCCGCCTTTGCGCAAAAATTTGCCGATCAGCCACATCCCGAGCATCCCTACAGCGATCGCGATGAGCGCGATGAAGAGAATTTCGAGGACGAGCGGGATCCAGTTGGTTTTGCCATTGTCCTCAGGCTCAGCCACGGACGCGGCACTCGACGATGAAGACGATACCGTTCCCGCTCCCGTTCCCGTGACGGGATTGGCCGACGTCACGTGTACCGAGGTTTGTGCTTCATCCACGGTCCGACCGTCGAGGAGACTCTGCACCCTCACCGCCACGTCGTAGATGCCGTTCAGGCGGTAGTGGTGCAGGGGACTGCGCTGAAGGCTCTGGCCCCCGTCGCCGAAGTTCCACTGATGCACGATATTTTCCGGCAAGTCGCCCGTCTCGAAGGAGAAGAGCATGTCGCCGTTGCCCGTATCGCTCATCTCGATGTCGCCGCTCACGGGCACGTCCGCAGCGGGGGTACCGTTATGGGTCAGCTGCAGTGTTTGGCTCTTCGACTGTCCGTCCGGGCCGCCTCCCCACACACGCACCTGATGATCGGTGGGCAGGACGAACCAGAGACTCAGCGGATTTCCTTCTTTGGAAAACAGCGTCCCTGCCGCGTCGTCATCATTTCCCGGATCACCATCGCGGTCAGTATCGGTTCCCGTATCGGTATCCACATGCAATGCCCCCGCTGCGGGCGTCATGGGCGTGATGGTCAGAATGCTTGAGCTTCCCGTGAAGGAAATCTTTCCGCCGGATGCGAGAGGCGTCGTGCGCACGAGTGTTCCGGCCGGCGCCGCGATCGCGGGTGCTTCGTTGCCCTGAGCCGCAACGGCAATCGTGATGTTCTTGCGTACGCGGTCACCCGTGGAGAGGAAATCGGCAGCGGTTTCGAGCAGATACGTTCCCGGCTCCGTGAGCCTGACAGCGAACACCGGTTCACGGCCCGCTTCTATGAAACTACGGTCACGTGTCAGTACCCAGCTTAAAAACGCTTCTTTATCAGTCGTCTCTGCTTTGATTTCAAAGACGGTGCCCGCCTTCAGCATAATCGTTTCATCCGGCGCCTGGGTATCCTGCGGCGACTGCGCGAGCGCAGAGTGAAGGGACCAGACCAGGAGCAACAGCAGCGCAACGCAGAGCGCGGCCGTACCATGCTCCAGCCATCTCCTCAGTCGGTGATCAGCTGATGATTTGAGGGAGTTCATTGGTGAAGAAAGCGACGATGAGGCGCGAGAATATGACGATCACGAGGCCGATGAGCGTGAACTTGATGATGTTCTTCGCTTTCGTTTTCGCGTCGTCGGAGCCCATCCCCAGAATCAGCCAGAATCCCGCGGCGATGATCATCGTCACGGCTGCAAGCGCAAGGAAGTTCAGTACCCACGTGAGAATTTTCTCCACAGTCGTACGCAGACCCTGTTTGATGGGGCCGTTGATCGTTCCCGCGGCGTTCACCCCGCCCTGAAGTCCGCCTCCGTCGAACACCGCCGCAAGCGTGAAGACCGGCATGCAATAGATCGCGCCCATAACGCACAATCTCGTAAAGATTTTCGGCATAGAATTGAGTGTGAATATTCCCTCTTATGATAGCACAAAAACGGTCTTTGAGCTACACTCGGCGGCAATGCGCCCCACGTCTCAAAAACTGCTGCAGCAAGCCGATCTTCCGGCTTTGCTTGTGTCCGATCTCACGAATATCCGGTACCTGACCGAGTTGCAGATGACGGCCGGTTTGTTCCTGGTTTTGCCACGGAGATGTATCCTGTTTGTGGATTCCCGCTACATCGAGGCGGCCCGGCGAGCCGCAAGGGGTTTTGCCGTCGAGGACGCTGCATCGCTTGTGAATTTCATGAAAAAAATCCGGCGCTGCGCAATTGAATCCGATTCAGTCACAATTGCCAGGATGACCATCTGGAAGAAGAAATTCAAGAATACAAAATTTGTTCTATCATCCGGCGCCGTCGAATATTTCCGGCGCCGGAAGAATGACCGGGAATTGAAGCTTTTGCGTCGAGCCAGGCGCCTGACTCAGGAGCTTCTGAGGCGGGTGCCGTCCGCGCTGCGCCGATCCATTACGGAAGAAGCACTCGCCCGGCAGCTCAACATCTGGGCGCTCGAGTTGGGCGCGGAGGGGCTCTCGTTTGATCCCATTGTGAGCTTTGGTATGCACACGGCGAGTCCGCATCATCGTCCTATGTTGAGGAAGCTTCGACGAGGCGACATCGTGCAGATCGATGTGGGAGTGAAATACAATGGCTACTGCGCCGACATGAGTGAAGTGTTCTTCACCGCAAAGCCAACAATATTTCAGCAGCGTGTGTATTCCACTCTCTGTGAAGCGAAAGATGCTGCTACGAGAGCGGTGAAATCGGGCGTCACGAATCACGCACTCGATACGATTGCGCGCGATATCCTCGCACGCGAAGGAATCGAAAAGATGTTCACCCACTCGCTTGGTCACGGCGTTGGCCTCGACATCCACGAAGGCGTCAGCATCTCGCGCAAAGCGCCGCTGGAAAAATTGCTCAAAAACGAAGTCATCACCATCGAGCCCGGAGTCTATTTCCCGGGGAGGTTCGGGATGCGTGTTGAGGACATGGTCATCGTATAATTGGCTTACAGTAGGGCTCTTCCTGAATATGTACACTTTTCTTTCTATTCTGTAATCAGCCGACTAGAGATCATGTATGTCAGCTTGGGTGCGCGGACAGACGATCCGAAATTTGATAGAATACTACGAAATGAACACATGCACCAAACGCACATTCTCGGTCGCTTTTTTGATCGCCACGATCCTCTCGTCCATACCCGTCACAATCGCCGGCGCTCAGACGGGAGTGGAGGAGAAAATGGACGCCGGTGAGCCGTTCACGCAGGACCTCGTCCTCACTGCCTACTACTCTCCACTCCCCGATCAATGCTGCTATGTGAAGGGCGGATTCCGGGAAGATGTGATCCTGAACGGTCAGGGGACGAACGGCGCCGATGGAACTGAAGTCTATCCGGGCATGGTCGCCGCGCCGCCGAGTTACCCGTTCGGCACGCGCATCGAAATTCCGGGTTTGGGAACTTTCACGGTGCATGACCGCGGTGGGGCGATTCAGGAACAGGGAGTGACGCATCGGCTGGACGTGTGGGCGGGAGCCGGCGAAGAAGGATTGGCACGCGCGCTCGCTTTCGGTGTGAAACGCATGCACGCGACGGTGTATCCGCCGTCCTCCCAGAAACCACAGGAATCATTTTCACTTGCCAGTCTTCCGGCTCCGGTCGAACGGCTGCGGCCCTATGTCGTCGCTCACCGCGAGATGTTCCCGTCTCTCCCGGGGGCTGGAGAATCCGGTCTCTCCGTCAAGATGCTCCAGCAAGGCTTGGTCGATGCGGGGTATCTGCAAGAAAGCCCGAACGGATTTTTCGGTTCCGCCACGCAGGTCGCACTTGCATCCTTCTACGCTGATTTTGCCGTCATGAACGGCGGAGACCGCCTGACTGAAAGCGGGGCCGTCCTTCTGCAGGCCTTCCTTGAGCGAAAACATGCCAAGTCACCCGTTGCGGCAGTCATCGACAAAACGAGTCCGCCCGCGGCCATCGTACAGGCTAAGCGGACGCTCCGGTTCCTCGATTTTTACGACGGCCGCACGAACGGGAATTTTGATGATCGCTTCATCGCCGCGATCCTGAAGTTCCAGCAATCGCAGGGACTCATCACCGACGCGGCTTCGCCCGGTGCCGGACGGATCGGCCCCAAAACACGCACTGCCATCATCACGCTCTGGAACAGGAAGCTCGTGACGGAGCGCGCTCAGACACTGCTCCTCGTCCGCCGCGTTGATCGGTTGCTTGCCGCACGCGATGATCTTATCGGTCAGTTCCTCGGCAAAGGCGACAAAGGCGCGGACGTGCGCCGCCTGCAGGCGATCCTTGCTGCGCGGGGACTCCTGAAGGGCGATCAGATCACGGGACTCTTCGGAGCCGCCACCGAGCAGGCGGTAACCCTCTTCCAGATGGCCAAAGGAATCATCACGGCAAACAGCGATCAGGGAGCGGGCTACGTGGGGCCTGCGACGCTCAGGAGTCTCTGGAATGCCGAGCGCGAGCGGATGATCAGGGTCGTGCGCGAGAAAGGGTGGCAGGCAATTTGAGAGTGAATTCGTTGATTGCATGGTCGTTTTGGGCGACTATGAACACCTATGCGACGCATGATCTGCATTTGCCTCACGGTCGTTTTTTGCGCACCTGCCGTCGCGTTAGCGGCAGCTCAACCGATCACGCGACGCGACGGATTTTTGGCTCTATGGCAGAGCATCCGCCGTCCCATCGAGAGTAATTACGAGAAGCAGTTCAGTGACGTCGAAGACGGGACTGCAGGGTACGATGAAATCAAATACGCAAAGTACCGCGGCATTCTGAGTGACGAGAATGAAACATTCCGGCCGAGTGACCCTCTGATGCTCAGCGACGCGTTGCTCCTGCTCTATCGCACACGCAGTGTGGACGATATCAAGACACTCGTTTTCGATGCACTCCCGTCGCTCCTCAAAAAATATCCGCTGGGCGATTTCGTGGATCCCACGACGGGCGAAAACGGGACGCTCATCGATCATCCCGTTACGGAGCAGGAATTGCTGGACCTGATGCGGAAACTTGATGGTCAGCTCCGCGACGAAACGCACGAGGTGAGCCTGTACTCCGAAAAATTCCACGGCAAAGGAACGGCCTTCGGCGAGACGTTCGACATGAACGCACTCACCGCCGCGCACCGGACGTTTCCCCACAATACTCTGGTGCGCGTCACGAACGTTGAGAATGGAAAGAGCGTCATGGTGCGCATCAACGACCGTGGCCCGTACGTGGAGGGGCGCGACATGGATCTGAGCCTGGCCTCGTTCCTTGCGATTGCGGAGCGGAGCAAGGGGAAAATCCACGCACGGTTCGAGCGGCTGGGCGATTCCACTCTTGTGAGCCTCTGTGGCGACGGCACGGGGGGTCAAAAACGCATTGCGCGAGGAATCTTGCTGAAGGGCGGCGTACCGACGACGATGCGGCTGGAGCAGCAACTGATCTTCCGTTCCGACAAAACATTTTTGCTGAGGAGTGTCTTCTATCCCGATGGCAATGAAGCATTCCTCCAGAACTGGATTTTTCCCGGCGAGAAGTATGCATTCAAACCGTCCGTGGAAGGGAAGTACCGGTTCGTTCTCGGGACGAAGGACGGCCGGCGCCGGACGATGGAGACGACGGTCGCGAGATGCGACGGATAACCGACGGGCTTTCGGCTTCGTATCGCACTACACAGAGGGCCGTTTTTCTGCTATAATGAACGGATTTTATAGTATCCTCTCTCACCGGATTGTTCCCCATCATTCGTCTCCTCATCTGGCCCATCTTCTGGATTCTGGTCTGGCTGATCGGGACTCTTTTCAATCTGAACCTCCTCCTCGTCGTATGGCGATGGCTGATCTATGATCCGCTCGAGACGATATCGATCCTCTCGGTTGGTTACCTGGCGTGGCGCAGCGCAAAATATCAGGTTCGCTTCTGTTACGCATGGTGGCAGTCGGGAAAGCTGATTGCCATGAAGGTGTTGCTGCCGAGAAGCGACAGTAAGATCGATCAGGAGAAGCGCACCGAGAAGGATTTTAAAGAGAAAGTCGCAATCATGGAGCAGCTCTACCGGGCGCTCTGGGAAGTGCGCAGCCTCACATTCTGGCAGGGAATTCACTTCTGGATTTTCCGCTATGCCACGATCAGTTTCGAGATGATTCTGGAGAAGGGCGAACTGAGTTTTTTCGTCATCACGCAGCCGAGCCTGATTTCCATCGTGGAAAAGCAGATCACGGCGTTCTACCACGATGCCGAAGTGCAGGTGCAGCCCATGCCCGAAATATGGACCAAGGGCTGCAAACTTGCAGGTTACAACATGATCACCAAGAAAAAATTCATCTTCCCGATCCGGTTCTACGAAGAGATGCAGGATGACCCCCTGAACGACATCGCCAACGTGGTGAGCAAACTGGAAGCCGAAGAGCGTGCCGCAGTGCAGGTGATCATTACGCCCGTGTTCTCGGAAGGATGGAGCAAGTCCGTCAAACAGTATGCGAGCCTGAAATTCAAAGGCAAAGACGACAGCTGGGCATCGCACATTCCGATCCTATCCACGTTCGTTCGTGTGATCGGAGGAATCGCAGCCGGCACGGAAGGCGAATCGTTTGCTCCCGGCGCGAGTCATGGTGATTCGTTCGTCCGCATGATCCAGCCCGAAGAAGAGCTGTACAAGCGCATGGGTCAGAAGGCCGGCATGAGCGGATTCCACGCCTCCGTGCGCATCATGGCAGCGGCGAAGACGTGGAAGCGCGCCATAGATATCACCAACAACATGCAGGTGGCGTTCAACGTCTACAAAGACGTGTACGGCAATTGGTTCAACAACCGCCGCATGATCGCCGATTTCATTCCGCTCTGGATCAATGCGCCCATGATTCACTGGTTGTGGAAACGGCGCATCAACGGCTTTGGCCACAAGCGCGATCTGCTGGTGGAGAGGGAACTTGCCAGCCTCTACCACTTTCCGGACAGCCGTTACAACAAGATTCCCGTCATCCAGTGGATCACGTACAAAGTGCTGCCTCCTCCGCCGACCATTCCCGCGGAAGGAATCGTGATGGGCTTAAGCAAGTATCGTGCGCAGGATACCGAAATCAGGTTCAGGCGCGACGACCGCACACGCCATCAGTACATCATCGGAAAATCCGGTTGCGGGAAATCCTCCCTCATTAGCTGGCAAGTGCGACAGGATATCGCTTTGGGCGAGGGGCTCTGCGTGGTGGACCCGCACGGGGATTTGGTCGAAGACTGCCTCGCCCATGTTCCGAAAGAGCGCGCTAAAGACGTTGTCCTGTTCGATCCCGCAGACACCGAGCGTCCGATGGGACTCAATCTCCTGGAAGCCAAAACAGAGGAAGAGAAAGACCGCGCTTCGCTGGACGCCACCGAAATATTTTTGAAGCTGTACGGCAACGAAATTTTCGGACCCCGCATCCAGCACTACTTTCGCAACGGCTGTCTCACCCTCATGGACGATCAGGAGGAAGGCGCGACGCTCATCGACGTGCCGCGCCTGTTCGTGGATGACGACTTCCAGCGTTACAAGGTCAGCAAGTGCAAAAACGTTGTCGTGCGCAGTTTCTGGGAGCACGAAATCGCCAAGACCGGCGCGCGCGAGAAGGAGGAAATGATCCCGTACTTCTCGGCCAAGTTCGGTCCGTTCGTCACAAACTCCACCATGCGCAACATCATCGGGCAGCCCAAGAGCGCCTTCAACATCCGCGAAGTGATGGATACGGGCAAGGTGCTCCTCGTGAACCTCTCGAAAGGAAAAATCGGCGACATCAACGCGCAATTGATCGGTCTCGTCTTCGTCAACAAGATCAACATGGCCGCGCTCTCCCGCGCCGACATACTCATGAAGGACCGCCGGCGTTTCTACCTGTACGTCGACGAATTCCAGAACTTCGTCACGGAAGCCTTTGCCACCATCCTCTCGGAAGCCCGCAAATACGAACTCGCGCTCATCATGGCCCACCAGTACATCGGGCAGCTTGTAGGGAAGACCGAAGCGTACGGGCAATCCAGCACCAAGATGCGCGATGCCGTCTTCGGTAACGTGGGCACCATCTGCAGCTTCAAGATCGGCGCGGAAGACGCCGAGTACATGGCCAAAGAAATGGCGCCTGTGCTCAGCGAACAGGACGTCATCGGCATTCCGAACTTCAATGCATACGTGAAGCTCAATATCAACAACACCACCAGCCGCCCCTTCAGCATGGCCACCATCTACGACGAATCCAATCGCAACGACAAGCTTGCTGCGCTCATCAAAGAGTACAGCCGCATGAAGTACGGGCGGAAGAAAGTATTTGTGAATCAGGAGATTGAGGATCGGATCGGTATCAGCCGTCCCAGCACCCCGCCGGCGGCGTGACGAAAGGAGACAAATGAGGCAAGGGAGACAAGAGAGACAAAGGATATTTCGGTTTCTTTTGCCTCTTTTCTCGCCATTCCCTACACTTTCTCTACATATGATTTCTTTTTCAAAAGCCCGTGACATGTTCAAGCTCCAGCGCGATGCCAAACGCGTCAAAAAAGAGCTCCGGAACATTCATGTGGAAGCCGAGGCTTCAGCATCATCTTTCGGCGGCGGCACCGGAATGGTCAAGGTGATCGTGAACGGTGAACAGGAAGTGATCTCGATCAACATTGATCCCGAAGTCCCGCGCGAGAAGATCGGTGCGATGATCATCGATGCGCTCAATCGGGCGATGAAGAAGGCGCAGGTGATTGCGAGCGAGAGGATGCAGGGAATAATGGGGGACATGGGACTGCCCACGGGCGGTTAGGGAATGGGGAATAGTAATTAGGGAATGAGGATCGGTCCGCGTTATACTTTTGATGTGAAGAAACTCCTGATTCCAGTCACGGCCGTCCTGATCCTCTACGTTTGGTACCAGATGTCGCTGATGGCCGTGGATGGCAGCTCGAAACTCTCGATCCGGGTCACCGTGAATCCGGGGATGTCGAAGGGGGAGATCGCCGAGATGCTGGATGAGAAGGGATTGATCCGGTCACCGTTTTTCTTCCGGTTCTATGCGACAATCCACCGGTCCACGCTCTTTGCCGATATCTACGATCTGAGCCCCGCGATGGACGTGGAGGCGATCGTCGACGTGATGGAGCATGGGCAGAAAGATGAAATCAGCATCACGATTCCGGAGGGGTTTACCGTGAAAGACATTGACCGTTTGATTGCGCGAAAAGGCCTCGCTGCGACAGGCTCCATCGTCACGTGTGCGCAGACGTGTGATTTTTCGCCGTTTGCATTTCTCCCCTCAGTCACGAGATTGGCAAAAAGAGGGGGGAAGATCGAAGGGTACCTGTTCCCCGATACGTATTTTGTGTCGAAGAGCGGCTTCAAGCCCGAAGTGTTTTTGAGTCGTCTTCTGACCACGTTTGAAGAAAGAGTCGTCAAAGATCTGAAAACCGACATCGAAGCATCCGGTCATTCATTGCATCAGATTGTGACGATGGCCTCGCTGATCGAAGAGGAAACAAGAACATCTGAAGAGCGGCCCGTCGTCTCCGGAATTCTCTGGAAGCGCTTCGATGCCACCACGGGTCTGGGAGTGGATGCCGCAGTCCGCTACATCATCGATAAGCCCACGGCCGCGATCACGGACGCGGATCTGGAGATGAATTCACCCTATAACTTGCGCAAATATCGGGGACTGCCGCCAGGGCCCATTGCTAATTCCGGCCTGCCGAGCATTAAGTCCGCGCTCCATCCCGTCGAAAGCAAGTACTGGTATTACCTGCACGGCAAAGACGGCGTGATCCGATACGCGGAAACCAATGAGGAGCAGAATGAAAATAAGCGGAAATACCTTCAGTAGCAGCATAGGCACAAAGCTCGTTTATCGCGTTGGGATGGCAAAATGAGCGATTTATTGCTATAATGAACTCCATGAGACACGATCAGCGTATCAAAATCGGCGTGATGGGTTCGGCCTCGGGACCGCAATCCGAAGATCCCTCGGCGCGCGCGAAGGCTACGGAATTGGGACGTGAAATCGGACGTCGTGGATACATCTTCATCAACGGCGCCTGCCCGGGATTGCCGAATGACGCTCTGCTCGGTGCGCAGGAGTTCCACGCGTTCACGGTGGGCATTTCGCCGGCGTTCTCGGAGTACGAACACGTGAACGAGTACATGAGCCCCCACACGCACGACATGATCGTCTACACGGGCATGGGCTTCATGGAGCGCGACATCATCAACATCCGCTCGTCGGACGCCGTGGTCATCGTCGGCGGCGGCATCGGATCCCTCAACGAATTCACCATTGCCTACGAGGAAGGACGACCCATCGGTATCGTCACGGGGAGCGGCGGCATCAGCAACAGTATTCCGCACATCGTGCAGGAACTCTGCCGGCGCGAGATGCCCGAGAATCTTGTGATGGA
The DNA here is from genome assembly GCA_964640805.1 of uncultured Candidatus Peribacteria bacterium. Lineage (GTDB taxonomy): Bacteria > Patescibacteriota > Gracilibacteria > Peribacterales > Peribacteraceae > CAYTEH01. The sequence continues at coordinate 699 of CAZXIO010000014.1, read as the reverse complement.
CGATGATCCTGTGAAATTGCTCGACAAACTGGAAGTCGCCGTGCGGGCGTTTCCGTTGCCGATCAAGGAAGATTCGCGGGTGAAGGATCATAAAAGGGGACGCGGCTAGGACTTAGGAAATAGGACTTAGGGCAGAAAGCGTGAGTGATTTCAATATGCACTCCTACGTCCTAATTCTTCTGTCCTAAGTCCTTTCATGCTTGGTTATTCTTCCTCCCGTCTGTCCCTCGGCCCCTTCGTCACAAATCGAATGGGCGTTCCCTCAAATCCAAATGTCTCCCGGAACCTGTTCTCCAGATACCTGAGCTGGCTCAGCTGCACGGTTTTGGGATTTTTGACGAACAGGACGAACGTCGGCGGAGGGTCTTTGGCCTGGGTCACGTGCTTGGCCGATTGCAGCGACGTCATCGGCTGGCCGCTGACTGAATTTTTGTAAAAATTATCGAGCTCTTTGGCGCCAATGCGGCGCAGACGATTACGTTGAGCCATCTCGATCAGGCTGAACATTTTCAGCAGTCCGTCGCGCGTGACGGCCGAGCAGGGGACCACGGGGGCGTACCGGCAGAAGAGGAAATTCCGCTTTACGTCTTCCATTCGCTCTTTCTTCTTTTCCGTATTCAGCCGCTCGATCTTGTTCACGAGGATGATGAGCCCCTTACCCTTTTCCGTCGCGAGGCCCGCGATCTTCTGGTCCTGCTT
>CAZXIO010000013.1:0-20556 GCA_964640805.1 uncultured Candidatus Peribacteria bacterium | reverse complement strand
TATTAGGATTCCTATTGTCCTAATACTCTAATATTCTAATACTCTAATATTCTAGATTATGCGCACCCGCTTTCCTCCATCGCCAACCGGTTTTTTGCATGTGGGGAGCCTCCGCACCGCCCTCTATAACCATCTTCTTGCCGAGCAATCGAAGGGGACGTTTTTGATGCGGATTGAGGATACGGATCAGGCGCGCAGCGTCCCCGGGGCAGTTGAAAATTTCCTGCACAGCCTCGCGTGGGTCGGCATTCATCCGCATGAGGGGGTAATGCTCGATGAAAACGGTGAGATTATCCAAAAGGGGAGCCATGGACCGTACTACCAATCGCAGAGACTGGACCTCTATAAAAAATATGCAGATCAGTTGGTCGAAAAAGGATATGCATACCCGTGCTTCTGCACGCCGGAGCGGTTGACGGAGATGCGCAAAGATCAAGAAGCCCGGAAGCAGGCGCCGATGTACGACAGACTGTGTCTGAAGCTGAAGCCGGATGAGGTGCAGGCAAAATTAAAAGAAGTCGCGCCGCACGTGATCCGCATGCGCGTCCCGCACGAGAAAACGATCTCGTTCAACGATGACATTCGCGGTGAAGTCCGTTTTCAGGGCCACACGGTGGATGATCAGGTGCTGCTGAAAAGCGACGGCTTCCCCACGTACCACCTTGCGCACGTGGTGGATGATCACTTAATGGAATGTGACATCGTCATCCGCGGCGAGGAGTGGCTGAGCTCGCTCCCCAAGCACATTCTGCTGTTCGAATGGTTCGGCTGGACGCCGCCGCGGTACGCGCATGTGCCGCTGCTGCTGGGCCGCGACCGGAAGAAGCTGAGTAAACGCGATGGTGACGTGTCGGTGCAGGAGTACATCACGAAAGGCTACCTGCCCGAAGCGATGATCAACTTCCTTGCGCTCCTCGGCTGGAACCCCGGCCACGGCGGTCGCGACCGCCGTGGCGGGCACGAGCAGGAAATTTTTTCGATGAAAGAGATTATCGAGCAATTCAGTCTGGACCGCGTGCAGAAGGCCGGCGCGATCTTTGATCTGGAGAAGCTGGACTGGCTTCAGGGCCAGTGGATGCGGAAATTGGAGCCGAAGGACTTCATGACGCGCGCCCGTGCAGCAGTTGCAGAGAAGTATCCGGCGGCAAACGACGATAAAGATTTTGCAGTCAAGGCCGCACTGATTCAGGAACGCATCACCTTCTTCCGCGAAGCGCCGGAAATGCTCAGTTTTTTCTACCACGAGCCGTATGTAAGCATTGAACTGATGGCGAATGAGAAACAGAAAGTGAGCGCGAACGACTTACCCGCCATTCTGACGTTACTTGAGAATCTTCTGACGTCGATTCCAGAGAAAAACTGGACGCGTGACGGCATCGAGGAAGTGATGCGCGCAGAAGTGACAAAAGGCACATGGAAATTGGGGCAAATACTCTGGCCTCTGCGGGCGGCGTTGACCGGACTTCCGTTCAGCCCCGGTGCATTTGAAGTGGCGGAGGCGCTGGGCAAAGCTGAATCATTAAAGCGCCTAAAAGCCGTGCAATAGGGTATTTTGTACTGTAGAATCGGGATTGTTATGCACAATTCCCGCTTCAACATCGTCGTTTGGAAAGAAGGAAAGCATTATGTTTCCCAATGCCTGAACGTGGACATTGCCAGTTTTGGACCTACGAAGAAGCAGGCTATTGCCAATTTGCACGAAGCACTCGAGCTGTATTTTGAAGATGAAAAAGTCCCTGCACCAACGCGAGTAGAGCGGCCCGAGATTGTGCCTCTCCGCCTCCGTCATGCCTAACCTCTATTCCTCCAATAATATTATTCGCGTGTTGCAAAGACATGGTTTTGAATTTGTTTCTCAGAAGGGCAGTCATGCAAAATTTCGCAAGTCAGGCATTAGGACATTGACCGTGATTGTCCCGACCGGAAGAAAAGAAATGCCTACGGGAACTTTTCGTTCAATCCTTCGACAATCCCAGCTGGCTGAACAAGATTTTGTACGCAAGTAATCCGATGCAAATCCAAGAACTCGTCCCCCTCGGCCCCAAGACGACCATGCGCATCGGTGGCAAGGCGCGGTACTACGCCGATCTCAAGACCAGAGAAGATGCCGAGGAGGCCGTGAAATTTGCCCAAGAGAAAGCCATTCCCTTGATCATCTTGGGCGGAGGATCGAACACGGTTTTCGCAGATGGAACGATCAATGCTCTCGTTGTGCGATTAAAGAATGATGCGATGACTGTGAATGGAAACATGGTGACGGTCGAAGCAGGAAAAATCCTCGCGAGCCTACTCAATGATCTCGCAAAACAGAACTTGGACCTCTCCGCACTCACGGGGATTCCCGGAACCGTCGGCGGCGCGATCTTCGGCAACGCGGGCCAGGGCCACGGCGGCATCTGGATCAATTCATTCGTGAAACACGTGACGGTATTGATGGACGGCCAGTGGCAGACACTCACTCCCGATCAATGCGGCTTCGCCTACCGCGAAAGTCTCTTCAAAGACGCTGCAAATCCTCCAATCATCTGGGAAGTGGAGCTCGAGGTGCCGTCTAAACCTGAGGCCGAAGTGGAGGCGGAGATAGAGCGGCTGCTCAAGAAGCGTTTCGAGACGCAACCGCACTTGAAGACCGCAGGTTCGTGCTTCAAATCTACCGAGGACGGAACGCCCGCATGGAAATTGATCGACGCAATGGGACTCCGCGGCCATAAAGAAGGCGGCATTCAGATCAGCGAGAAACATGCGAATTTCCTGCTCAACATCGAGCAAGGATCATTTGATGACATTGTGCGCATCACGACGCTCGTGCAAGAGAAAGTGCCGGAGATCGCCGAGATCGAGATGCGACTGTTCGGGAATAACGGAAAACTCATGGCGCTGTAACATCGTTGTTTCCGCAGCCGGACGGGCTGACGGCAATTCACGATGCGATGACTTTGCGGGCAACGGACTGCGGGGGTAGCGTTGGAAGTTGTCCCGTGAAACATCAGCCACAAACCAAATGGACGATTGACGTACATCGACGTCCCCGCGGCATGCGCGCGACACGCGTGGATCATGCGGTGGAAGGAGAGCGGACACGGCAGTCCGAAAGATTGCGTACAATGCTCGCGCACAAAATATTCAATATCCCGCCCGAGTATGCCGTCACTGTTATTGATAGACAGACCATCGACGTGCTCGTGCCGGCCATTCCCAGTTCTCTGAGCAACTACGAAAACAAGCCGGTAACCGTGAGGATGAAACGCTTGCCGGACGGGCGCGTGGACATAGCGGACGCCTCACCTCACGCAATGAAGGATATTCCGGCGATTCTTGCGCGCTTCCGGGACGAGCTCGTGAATTGGTGCGTATGAAGTACGTGATGAGATTTTAGAACGGCAAATCCTCCGGTTTGATCTCCGACGCGTACGCCAGCGCGGGCGATTCCACGTGCGGGACGTCCTGATCGGTGGAGTCGACAGGGGATGATTGCATTATGGAGGAGTCGTTGCGCGAGGAGCCCATTGCTTCGGTTCGGATGACGTCGGTCATGGCCGGATGCGCGGTGCCGAGGAGGCTCACTGAGTCGGCGATGATCTCGGTGGTGTAGCGCTTGGATCCCTCTTTCGTCTCCCAACTGCGCGTCTGCACGCGGCCGGTGACGAACACCCGATTGCCCTTGCGCACGTGCTTGCTCACGGTTTCGGCTTCGGCTCCCCAGATGACGACGTTATGGAATTCGACCCGCTCTTTATCCTGCCCCGACGCTTTGTCTTTCCACTTCTCATTGGTGGCGACTCCGAGTGTGAGCACCTGCTGGCCGCCCGTCGTGGTGCGGATTTCGGGATCACGCGTCACATTGCCGATCACCTCGGCACGGTTGAGGCACTTGAGGAGCGACTTGGCGCCGTCCGGCACCTTCATTTGTCCGTCTTTTGGGTCGAGCAGAATCATGTCGAGTGCGACGATTTTCGTTTTCGATTTCTTCTCGTTGGTTTTTTCATCCTGCCAGCTGTCGGTCTGGAGCCGGCCCGAGAGGAACACCTGCCCGCCGGGACGCAAAAACTTTCCGGCCACCTCGGCCATCGGTCCCCAGAGCGTGACCGTGTGGAATCCTTTGCCATCGAGCATTTCGCCCGAGTCGGCCTTGAAGGAATACGGCACGGCGATGTTCAGATCGGTGACGCTGGAACCGCCGGGAGTCTGGCGGACGGTGACGGGTTGTGTCTGGTAGCCGATGATGGAAACGCGGTTGTGGGAGAACATGCCTCGGGGGGGGGATGGGATAAAAGGAGGCCTCAGTTGAGGAGTACGTTTGTACACCTTTCTTTGTTCCGCCAACAAGGAAATATCGTACTAAAAAGATAAAAATATTGTATGACGTATTAATTTTTAGTATCACAAATACATCAATAAATACGTCAAGCATAGGAGTAAGTTTTGGCTTCCAACAAATATAAACCGAACGATTTTTCTGCTATACTGTCCTGATTGAAATCACACACCATTCATCGACGGTTTCTGTTCTGCATTAGCCTCGTTCTGGGGATATCAATGGTGATGGATCTGGTGCGTGCGCAGGCGTACATCATTCCCGATGCGCAGTTTCCGCCCAAGAGCTTCGATGACATTCTCGACGTGACGGAAAACCAGATTCCCGCCGAGCTGGACGGCGCGATGTGCGGCGGATGGAACGAGAACGAGCGTATCGGTCCGTCAGCTGCGAACGGTGATCTGGACATCAGCTCCAACCGAACACTCACACTGATTCCATTTGTGTCGGGAGCGCCGGGGCACCGCTTCGTATGGGACGGCGCGCCCGAAACCGGGATGGCGGTGCGTGACGATACATTCGTGTACCCGCCTAACGCGACGGGAAAGACGCACGTGTGCGATGAGGAAACGACGGAAGTGACGCGCCGCGTGTGGCGCGATCCGGTGATCGAAATTATCGTGCCGCCCCCGCCTCCACCCGGCAGCTCCGGCTCGAGTGCGAGTTCGGTGAGCTCCTTTGACTCAAGTGACGGAAAAATAATCATTTTGCCTCCGCCAACGAAATTCCCTCCGTTCCCCGACTTCCCGCCGTTTCCGGAACCGCCGTTGCCACCCGATATGCCGCAATTTCCGGACTCCCCGTTCTCGGCACAATTGTTTCCGCCGTCGGGAACGAGCAGTTCCGCTCTGTCAGGAAAACGAATTTTCATCGTTCATGAACCCGGCCGGTACGAAGACATTGTCGTACCCAATCCATATTTCACCGACAACCCGCCCTGCTTGTGGGGACCAAACGGCGAGGAATCCGGCCCGTGGACGCCGGGCAAGTGCGCAAATTTTTGCAGTTGGCTCAACACCTATGCCTATCCGGACTGCCGCTTTTTCGAAGGCGTCTTCGACGACGATGGCAACCGAATCGCCACGAAGTGCACCGATACCGGCATGAGGAAGAAGTACACATGTTCGGAAGACTGGGTGGATCCGGATCCGGTGACAAATATGGCGCCGCTGGAAAACTGCCGCGTGTGTACGGGGGATGAATGCCGGTGTCCAAGACCGGCCGACGACGATTCGGGCGGAGTCGCATCCTGCCCCTTCGTGCCGTCGCAGACGGAAGTGACGACCGGCGACAACCCGCAGGCGGGGCGCGAAGAAAAAGATGCCTATGCATCGTTCTACCGCGAGTACGCGGTGCGTGCAGAGCGCACTATGCTGCAGGACATTCCCACGGACCAACTGGCGGACTTTGAAGCGACAGCCGCCTGCTATGCGTATTACGATCAGTTCGATACGGCCACGGAACTCACGGACGGCCGCTTCCAGTGCGTGATCCGTTTCCCGTTCTCGAAAAATGACAATAATCAGTGGGCGATGTCGCCCATCGGGCTCAGGGCCAGCCAAACGGGGAAAGGCCGATATCTGGCGGCTTCCGCGGATCAAGCCCCCATCACCCGCAATGCAGATTTCGATCCGGATGAAGATCTGTGGTATCCGAATCTGGGGGGAGGCATCTCGTTCTCCACTGAAAACTCTTTTTCCCTCTTGAATCTGGACAAAGCGCAGATGGAATCGAGCTTCCAGGTGACGGTGCAGGACCCGCAGGCGCCGAGTTATCTTCGCACGGCCGACGATACGGGCCTGCAGACGATCACGAAATGGTGGAACAAGTTTATGGCCGATGCGCTGAAGCTGATCTCGCCGCCCGCGGTGCGGCTGCGGATCGGGTTGGGGCTGACGCCCATTCTGAATGATCTGCCCGGAGCGCAGGCCGGGGCGATCGTCCGCGACCCGCGCACCGACCGGGTGGATGCACAACTCAGAGCGAGTGACGACCTGCTCGGCGTGATCTCGGATGCACTGAGTCGCTTCCTTCTGCTCAAAATGGAACCGATTCCCGTGGTGGTTGCCGACGGTTCGCCCGCGTATTTCCGCGGGATGGCTCAGAAGTGGGAAGATTACAAGCGCCAACGCATCGCGCTGCTCACGATTACGGGCCAACCGTCTTCCCTTGCCGTGCCGCAGGGCGTGGATGAACTGATTGCGACGCTGCAAGACTACGCCGTGAATATCGAGCGCTCACGCGCACTCAGATCGACTCTGCCGAATTTCCTTTCACAGCTGCTGCAGCGCCAGCGCCAAATCCTGCTCGGAATCAATGAATGGACGACTGACAATGTCGGCCGATACCGCATATTTTTGCAGAACCGCGAGGCAAGAGTCGCAATGGCACAAAAGGTGCGCGACCTGCAGACGCTGCACGCTTCGTTCCGCGACCGCACAACGCTCCCGTGGTGCCACCGTGAGGAATTCCTGCCGACCATCGCCTCGCTGTTCGATATGTCTGCCACAGGCCAGCCCTGGTTACCGGGACGACCGGAGCTCACGGGAGGAATACAGGAGTGCGACGGCGACGACGGGCTGCCGCTCCTGTGCATGCCCGACGAGGAACCTGATCTGATTCTGGACCTCACGAATTTTGTGATGAAAACGAAAGGACAAATCGTCACCGTGCCACAGATCGTCTACAAACAAATCGACGTGCCAATGCCTCCTCCCGCAGGCGATCCTCCGCCGGATCCTGCCGCTATCAAGATGCCGCAACTCAAACCCGTACCGGATTTCAACGCCGAAATTCCGGACTACATCCCCACGGTGGAGGTGCGGGACGCTCCGTCGACGACCGTACCGGAACCCGAATTGTTCGATCCGGAGGACTCGGAGCGGCAGCTGCAGCGCGCGGCACAATTTCTGCGCTCCATGACCGACGCGTACGACCGTTTCTGGAACGACCGCGAGCCGGGTGAGGCGACCGTCGGACTCGAATGTCCCGGATGGAACACGTCGCCCTGCTCGTATGCCGAGCCGGAATTGCTCCAGACGTTCACGCGCTTCGCCTCCATGCCCGACGTTCTCACGGCCGATCACTTTGATCTGCTTAATGTACGCGAGGAGGAGGCATGCGACCCGGCCGATGAAGCGTGCCTGACGATGCGGCCGCAGAAGCAGTGGCCGCGCGACGGATGGCAGGTGGTGGGCCCCTCGAACGACGAGACGCTGGAAGAAAGCATTGTGAACGGAATGCGCACATTCACGCGCACGCAACTCATTGACGACGAGGGCCTCATGCAAACGGACGCCGACGGTACGCCGTACTTCCGCGACGATCCGCAGATTTTGTACCCGATCTACTCGCGCATCCGCTCCGTTCCTCTTTCTCCCGGCTTATGAAGCATGTCTTGATACGCGTCGGCCTGATGGTAACGCTGCTTGCGGCATCCGTGCCGGACGCCGTTGCGGAGTCTCCCACCCGCGTACAGTGCACGCACGACATTCAGAACGCGCTGCTGCTGCAGAATCAAATCTACGACGATATTCTCTACGGCCGCCGGGCAGCCGCGGATGAAGATACCGGCAATACGCGCTACACGACACTTGGGACGGCATGGATAAAAGTGGGGCCCTACACATGGCGCACCGCCGCGCGGGGTTTTTCCGGTGCAACGTATTCGGACGCAGATATTGATGCCACAACTGTCTGGCCGGGCATGAACGAAATCGCCAACAAGACCCCTCAGGGTCCGGTGCGGGGAATTTTTGAGACCCTCGGCGTGCAAACCTCGGAATTGATCACGCCGCTTCTGCAAAGCATGCGCGCGCTCCAGTGCCGCACCGCCGCCGTGTGCGAATCGGTGCGTCAGACCCGCACGCAGCAAACGGCCGATGGCAGGCTTCTGATCCGGGTTCCCGGCTGCGAAGATTTTCGCATGCCGCTGATTGAAAGTTGCAACTTCAAAAATCCCCTCGCTTCGGCTCCCGACCCACTCCTCTCCATCAACTCGCTGGATGAACAGGTCGCGGCGGGGGAGTGCGAACGGCAGCGCGACGGATTACTGACCCTCAAGGCGGCGGAGTTGCGCCTCGCCGTTGCGTACGACGCGTCGTACCGGTCGCTGCTGCAATTCGCCGGCAATTTCGATTCGTTCCTGGGCGAGTTCAACGGTTCCGTGCTGACCCCCTTGCAGGACGCCACCGAAATCATCAGTCATCTCTCGCGTCTTCCGTGCTTCATCTCTCAGTGCAATGGATAAATTCCGTCTCCACGCCGGCATACGATGGCTCTTCGTTGTTCTGACCGTCGTCGCCATGACCGCGACCCTCCGCGGTGAGGGCGCTGCGTTGCGCGGACAGGCAAGCTACGACGAATTGCCTCCGTGCGAAGTGAATAAGGATCTGTTCCCGCCGCAGGCGCAGTTCCTGGGCGACAAGCGCAACCCGGTGGAACGGTGGAAAGATGAATTCAATAAAAAAATGAACGATCTTGTACGGGCGCATCTGGCATCGGCCGAAAAGCGCACGACCTGCACCTCATCACCTACCGTGGAAGCGACCGATGAAGAGCGGATGCTGGCCCTGCGGCTCTCGCCCTGGAAAGACGGTGCGGCCCTCACTGCGTCGGATTTTTCGGCGGTGGTACTTGAGTATCTGCGCGCGTACACATGCACGCTGAACGGCCGCGCGTCGATGATGATGAGCGAGGTGGCATGGGACGCCGAGGAGGAAGACAAACTGGGAAGTTTCGACCTCTTCGAACCGGGCAGCGAAGATCCTCTGCTCTATACGATCGCGATGGAAGCGCGGCGCGAAGAATTGCTTGTGAAAGAAGAATTGGCCATCGCCCCGCGAACGGTTCACCGGCTGCTGCGATACGTTGCAGCACTGGACCGTCTGCGCCCGGTGGAAGCGAGTTTGCGGTGCCTGGAACGGGCATCGCTCGATATCCGAAACATCCTAGCACTCAATGCCGACGCCTCCGCATGTATGGAGGCACGGAAAGGACAGAGTTCCCTCCGCGATCTCGCACCATGAAGATATCTGCACGCCTCCGCCGGCTTGTGGCATCGTCACTGCTCGTGACGGGTGTAGCGGGAATGTTTCCGATGATCCCGGCATCGCATGCCGCGGCCCCCACGCTCTACGAACGCATGCGCACGATGACGGAACGCGAATTTTTGATCGGGCAAAACCCGATTCGGCCGCGGGTCACCGACCCGGGCGTCGCGGCATTCATCGCAGCGACCTACGAACCGCACGAGGGAGAGATTTTGCCTGCGGACGTCACGATTGCATTGAGCGGCGACACGTCATTCTGTGAACCGCAACCCCTTCAGAGCGGCGTCTTCGCGTACCCGCCCGACGTGGACGAGGTACCGGGCGGCACCCGCAAGCGGCTGGGCGGCATCACGCGTTGCCCTCAGGTGCGCGGACAGATCGGGCGTTTGGCCGGGACCGAAATGCAGCTGCGTGCATTGGGGAACGACTTGATGCTGATTGCCGCAGGACAGGAACAGCCAGTCACGGGGCCAGACGACATCACTATGCAGTTGGTGCCGCGCGCACAGGGGCTCACGGGCATCTGGCGCGCAGGCCTGCCCGAGAGCGGCCTGCGACTGCGCACCGAACCCATTCCCGAGCGAGGGGGCATTGAAGCATCCATGCAGGAACTGACGACGGCGCTGTTCACACTGGAATCAGCCGACGGCAATCGTGAACGCCTGATTGCCGCCGTGAACCGCTATCGACTCGGCGGGTACCGTTTTGTGGACGGGCAACGCCTGCATGAATTCCCGGCTCCGCCGCAGGCCCAAACGGGCGAAGGCCCCGGCACGCCCGGACAGCATGTGTATGAGCGGTGGCCGGGTGTGGAGATGGCACTGTCGCATATTTGGATGGAGCTCTCGGGTACGGTGATTCCCGACCCGCCGCTTGCCCCGGGCGACGTCCTTCTTTTCAGCATTCCCGAAGGATATCAGGAACTTCTCCCCGGCAATGTTCGCCTCTGGGCGTATCTGGAGCAGACGAAGGATAATGAATTGAGCGGCGACGTGGGACTCACGTGGGTTCTCCCCGAACCGACGCTGCCCTCGCTCTGCGTCAATACGGGCGCGGGCTGCCAACCCATTTTGCCGGGACGGTATCCGCCGTCGCCCCAAGACGGCACGGCGTTGTGTACGAGTCCGGCCGCGCGGCGGGGATACCTGTGCAGAAATATCGAATCGGATGGAGCGACGTGCAAGCAGATTGTGGAAGCGGAGGACGGGGTGATCATCCTCGCGGGGTGCACGGCTCCCGGCGAGATACGCGAAATGGAGAGCGGCCCCGATTCCTGCGACCGGATTGAATGGAGGGAAGATGCGGAATTCGGCTCCCTGCCCACCGAAGCCTCGGCGGAGGCGGGTGCCGTGTGCGACCCGAACGTCACGACCGAGTACCTTAATACGATCGGCAACAACGCCTGCTACTTCAACACCTGCCTCAAAGAACAAACGAACAACGGCGGTTTCCTTCCGCGCGACAGCGGCGGTACGGCTCAGGCCGGCACGCAGCCGACTGTTTCGTGTGTGCAACCCGATCCGCTTTTGGGCTCCCTCGATATCGCGCAGTCATTCAGACCATGGATGCCGCCGCCCTACCGGCAGCGGCTCGTGATGAAGCAACTGCAAATCGCACTCTGCGCCGGCATGGGGATGGCAAGTCTCCCCGGGCTCTGCGCGTTCCCGATTCAGCAGGGGCTCGGCCAGCCGCAGGACGGCCTGGCGGGAGCGCCTGGCAGTGCTATCGGCCAGAACGATGAGCGCGGACAGGCAGTCATCGACATCCGTAACGGAACCGACGCACTCGGCACGCGAATCGGCACGCGGCTCCTCACCGATTACCTGAGCCAGCGCAGCTCTGTGCTGGCCGGCGTCATCAATCGTGCAACGGCGCTCCTCAAAGAATTTACGCACGTCCGTTTCCCACAGGAGATGTGCCCGTTCAACGATGCCGACGGCGCACAGTTGCTTCAGACCGATCAATGCACTCCCCCATGAAAAAATTTCTCCTGACCATTGGCATCCTCTGCGCACTGGGCATCCCGGTGGCTGGCGCTCAAAACTACGCGGTGTCGCCTGCGGTGAAAGACCTTCTCGACCGCGCAGACATCGGCATGGCAGCAGGCACGCAACAGGGAGTAATGGGCTTCATCTTCAATACGGCATTCGGCGAGTGGTCGCGCATGATGCTGGGCCCCGCGATGGAACGCATCGATACGCGCCTGAATGTGATTGAGCGTGCGCGGGAGAGAATGGACCGTACGACGTGTTTCCAAATGGACATCACACTGCTCGAAGCCAAGATAGAAGAGGTCCGATTGAAAATGAACGCTGCGCTGGATGCGGGTGACATTATCGAAATGCAGCAACTGGCCGCACTGTTCTTGTTTCTGGACGAGCGGTCCCAACTGCTTCTGCAGGGAGGCCTGAACCCACAGGTGAGCGACTGGGAGTCGCAAGAGCGGCAGGTGTTCGATGCGCTGCAGCCGCCCGAGGGGCCCGTCTGCTATTACCACAGCGATTACACTTCGCCCGGATTCATTCCTCCCGGGCGCGACGGATACGGCTGCGACAGAGAAACGCTGACTCGCATCCTGGCTGAATGGGATGGTGCGGGCCCGCTCCGGGAGGATCTGGAGCGCGAGCTCACCCTGACGTCCGCTCTGCAGACCGCCGGAGAATCGTACCTGGGCGATATGGAATTGATAACCGACGATGAGGAAGAAATCGAAGACATCGCGGCAGGGGAGCCGACCGATACTCCCGCAATCGTCGTACGCGAGCACCTGAGTGAAAACGGATGTCTCGATGAGGCATCGGAGGGTGTGGTTTTGAACTCGCGCAACGGCGTATTCTCGGTGTCTCCGGATTACATGCGACTTTCATCCGAGTACCGCACATTGCGGCGGAATGCCGAAGCCGACCGCTGGTTTCCGCAACGTCTGGTGTTCTTCAACGACCCCGGGCAGTGGATGTGGAACGTGCTCCGCGGCTCCGAGCAGCGCCTGCTCTCGATTTTCACCCGTACGCAAGCGGTGCAGGAAGCCGACACCTTCATGGCGAGCGCCGACGTGGTGCTGAGTACCGAGCAGGGACTGCAGGGGGTGAATGCCGCCATCACGCGCCTTGGCAACCTGACGCGCGATATGAACGGTATCCGCGGTTTCACGCGCGACTTCGCATTTCACCTGCTGCGCAGTTGCATCGAACGTCCGTGTCAGGAGCGACTGCAGCGGATACTCAGGATGGTCTTCAAAAACGAATGTTTCCCGTACTTCTCGGGCGCGTATCTGACGGATACGGCGGAAAGTCCGCGATGGGAGAAGTGCGCGGAGGCGGCCAGTATCGAGTCTTCAGCTGGAACGTCGAGTGGACCGATATCTCAATGCCCTCCTGTAATTACCGGCTGCCTCAATCAGTACAGCGCATGTATTGTATCCACCGAAAATATATGCGGCGTCGATCTGGGCCCGACCATCCAAAATTGGTGCTCGGCATATAACGGCGGCTTGCCGCCGGAAAATTCACCCTCTCCTCCCACGCTCCCGCCTGATCCCGTTTGTTTGGCTCAAGCTAGCAAATGCGCAACGGACTACGCGACATGCAGAGCCCACGTGGAAGCAGTGTGCGTGACTCCGGCAGACATCACGTTGGTAACGGGGAAGATGAATGCATGGTGCACGAATCCGCAGGCGGGGCTGTAGCGCGGAGTGGAATGGAAATACCAAATAGCGCCCTTTTTTGATAGATACTGCCAAATCGACTCATAAACTGCTTGTCCTCTTTGCCGACCTCTTTTACAATTCGCCTCTGTGATTTTCACTCCCAAATCCGCCGGCAAATGGGTAGCGAGTAAGAACGATAAAATTATCGCTACGAGTACGAGTTTAAAAAGTCTCTTACGCAAGACCGCAAAACAGTCCGACAAATCATCTTTGAGTTTCGATAAAGTACCTGGCACCGATTATTTCGCGGACTGAAACTCAGGGTTAATCTCAGCAGGCAGAATGCCTGCTCCTTGCAGCTAATGAGCGTTATCACAAGACAGCCAGAAAGGCTGCAGGCGGCCTTTCTGGCCGCCCCCTGAGGAGAAAGGGGCTGAGTTCAAGGAGCGGCCTTTCTGGCCGCTGAGATGGCATCAAGTTTCTGCACTGCCGAGGTAGCGTGAAATCCCTCACGCACTCTCGCAAAAATCCAAAATTCTCCGCAACTCAGCAGTGGCAGTGCCATGATCCATTTCCGCCTCATTTTTTCTTGCTATGTGGATGGTGAACGGCTGTACGACTGTAGTTAATTTCTTCTATTTGTCCATACCTCAAGATTCTCAATAGGATACGGGAAGAAAGCCAATCCACCATCGCCTGATTTTCCTCTATAATACTGCCACCATGAAGCCATCTGACTTTGTTCATCTGCATTGTCACTCCACATACTCTCTCCTCGAGGGACTCCCGAGCGTGTACGAGATTGTGGATCGCGCGAAGGAACTCGGACAAACAAGTGTTGGACTTGCGGATAAGGGATACACGTACGGATTGATTGAGTTTTATCAGGCCGCGGAGAAGTCGGGGTTGAAACCGATTCTGGGCATGGAGACGTATGTGGCTGTGCGCACGAGAAAAGATAAAGAGAGCGGGACGGATACCAAGCGGTATCCATTGACGCTCCTGTGCGAGAACGAGCAGGGATATCACAACCTTCTGAAGATGGCGACGGAGGCGGCGCTGGACGGGATGTACTACAAGCCGCGCGTGGACGCCGAACTCTTGGCGAAGTATGGCAAGGGACTGATCGCGCTCAGCGGACCGATTGGCGGTGCGATTCCGCAGGCGGCGATGATGGAGGATAAGGAGCGCGTGGCAAAACTGACCGACGAGTACCGCGGGTACTTCGGCAAAGAAAACGTGTACTTCGAGCTGATGGATCTGCCGAGTGTGCCGGGGCAGCTTGAAGTGAATCAGCAACTGATCGCGATGGGGAAGGAGCTCGGCGTGCCGGTGGTGGCCACCTGCAACAGCCACTACTGCCGCCCCGACGACGCCGAGGCGCACGACGTGCTTCTCTGTATCCAAAAGAATGCGCAGGTAGCCGATCCGGGACGCTTCTCGATGCAGGGCAGTGACTTCTCGATGCGCCCGTTCGAAGAAATGGAGAAGGCATTCGCGCATGTGCCGGATGCATTGCGAAACACGCGCGTCATCGCCGACCGGTGTGACGTGAAACTGCAATTCGGCAAGTACGAAATCCCCCGCTTCCCGGTGCCGAAAGGCAGGACGGAGGAGCAGGAACTCACACGCCTCTGCGAGGAAGGATTCGCGATGCGCTACCCCAAAGCGACGAAGGAGGCGCGCGAGCGGATGGAGTATGAGCTGAAAATCATCAAGCAAGTGGGCTTCGCCGGGTACTTTTTGATCGTGGCCGACTTCGTGAACGAAGCGAAACGGAGGGGGATCACGGTGGGGCCGGGCCGCGGCTCGGCGGCGGGGTCAATCGTGAGTTACTCACTGGGCATCACCGGCATCGATCCATTGGCGCATGGACTCCTCTTCGAACGCTTTTTGAATCCCGAGCGTGTGGAGCTGCCCGATATCGATCTGGACTTCGCCGATAATCGTCGCGACGAAATTTTGGAGTACGTGCGTGGGAAATACGGCGCCGACAAAGTGGTGCAAATCTGCACATTCGGAACGCTCGCGGCTCGCGCCGCGGTGAAGGACGTGGGACGCGCCTACGGCGTGCCGTTCCTGGAGATGAACAGCCTTGTGAAGCTGATTCCCGACCGCCCGGGAACAAAACTGCAGGAAGCACTGGGAACGGACGAGTTGAAAGCAGTGTACGACGGCAACGAGACCTACCGCCGGATCATCGATATCGCGCTGAAGCTCGAAGGAAAAGCGCGGCACGTTTCCGTCCACGCCTGCGGCGTGATCATTTCCGACAAACCCGCGATCGAGTACACGGCGCTGCAGCGCGCACCGAAGGATGAACAGACCATCATCACACAATACTCGGCCAAGTCGCTCGCGTCGCTCGGCCTCCTGAAAATGGATTTCCTCGGACTCACGAACTTGACTGTGATCCAGACGGCACTGCAGATCATCGAGCGCCTGCACGGAAAGACCGTGGACTTGAACGCCGCACCACTCAATGATCGCGAAACGTACAAGCTGCTCCAGCGCGGCGACACCACAGGCGTGTTTCAGCTGGAATCACCGGGCATGCGGCGCCACTTGAAGCAACTGAAACCGACGGAGTTCGGTGATATCACCGCTATGGGCGCCTTGTATCGTCCGGGGCCGATGGAGTGGATCCCGAGTTACATCAAGCGCAAGCACGGCACGGAGAAAGTGGAGTACGTGCACGCGGATTTGCGACCGATTTTGGAGCCCACGTACGGCATCGGCGTGTATCAGGAACAGGTGCTTCAGATCGCGCAGATGTTCGCGGGATTCACGCTTGGTGAAGCGGATCTCCTGCGCCGCGCGATCGGCAAGAAAATCATGAAGGAGCTCAAGGCCCAGCGTGAAAAATTCATTTCAGGCGCCGTGAAGAAAGGGTACAAGAAGAACACCGCCGAGCAGATTTTCGACGATGTGATCACTCCCTTCGCCGGCTACGGTTTCAATAAGTCACATGCCACGGGATACGCACGCATCTCATTTGAAACTGCGTACCTCAAAGCCCACTATCCGACCGAGTTTATGGCGGCACTGCTCAGCAGCGACGCGCAGAAGACCGACCGCGTGATGATCGAGATCGAGGAATGCCGGATGATGGGGATCAAAGTATTGCCGCCGGATATCAATGAATCGCTCCGTCACTTCACCGCAATTCCAGCAATAGTGGGACTTGCCCCGCGTAGCCCTGAGCTTGCGAAGGGCGGAGTGGGGTCCATTCGCTTCGGACTCTCTGCGATCAAGGGGCTCGGCGACAGCTCCGTGCAGCAGATCATTGCCGTGCGCGATGCGGGAGGGCTGTTTGGTTCGATCGAAGACTTTGCAAAGCGCGTTCCGGCCCGCGTGCTGAATAAAAAACTGCTCGAGGCGCTGGCGAAGAGCGGTGCTTTGGACAGCCTCGGTGAGCGGCGCACGATGATCGAACACTACGACCGCATCGCCGACTTCTCGAAGGCATCGGGAGACGTGGCGCCGGCGCAGACTGACTTATTTGGCTCCCTCGACGGAGGAGAGGGGGCAATGGAAGAAAGCTTGATCAAATTTCCGGCGACCGAGCACGCGACGCATCTGGAGAAACTCCGGTGGGAGAAAGAGACGCTCGGCATGTACGTGAGCAGCCATCCGCTGGCAGGGCTCCGGAAATACATCGGCAAAAAAGCACAGCTGATAGACCAATTGACGGCGAAAGACGCGGGCAAACGTGTGACGCTTGCAGGACTCGAAGAAGGCGTGAAACGCATCACCACGAAGAAGGGCGAAACGATGGGGATACTCAATCTGGAAGATCCCACGGGCAAGATTGAGGTGACGCTCTTCCCCAAAGTATTTCAGGACGTGGCACCGCTCCTGGAGCAGCCCGATACCGTACTCGTGATCGCGGGCACGCTCGATATGCGCGGCGGAGTGCTGCAGATGCGGGCCGATGCCGTGAAGCGCGCATCGCTCTCGACGATGATTAAGAAAGCGAAGGAGGAGAATTTCTTCGACGAAACGGAAGCCGCGCAGGGCATCCTGCTCCGCGCACGGCCGGAGGATGCACCGGAGGAAACGGTTGAGATGCTCGATGAAGAGGGAAACGTGATCGCGGGAGAAACGATCGCGGTGAAGGAAAAAGAGGAAGTGAAGGATGATTTCTTGGGGCCGCTCGGCCGCTGGCTTGTGACGGGGATGAAGGTGCAAGAATCACTGAAAGCGGTGAGGCTGGAAGATGAATCAGAGAAGGTGACAAAGGGGACCAAGGGGGCCAAAGGAACTGACACCTTGGTACCCTCGGCCCCCTTGGCCACCGCGCCTACATCCATTTCCGTTCATACAATCCCTTTACCTCCAAGAGCTCCCCGCCAGCTGCTCCTCGACCTCAAGCGCGTCTTCGAAACCTTCCCCGGCAAAGAGCGAATCCAGCTGAAGATCGGCGAGCAGATCCTTCCCGTGCAACTCACCGTGACCATGTCGACGATTCTGGAGCAGAAGATTGAAGAGGTGATCGGGAAGTATTCAGTGGGAGTAACGGAGTAGAGAAAGAGTGGAATACAGGCCGCACGGCTCGCTAATTTGACAATTATCATTTATTTGTTAATAATACCATCATGGGTTCACAACCATTTCGACGGGGCTTCGGCCAATGGATCAGGCAGCAAGATGTGGCATTCTCCGCCGAACAATTCCCCGGTCACGAAGCAGAATTTCAAACCTTGCAGCAGGCGCTTTCACCGGCCTCAAAAATACACGACGTGCTTCTGGCACTGGGAGAATTCGGCCAGAGGTTTCGCAGGGAAGTGCTGATGGTGCTTACGCAAAAGTGCCTTGGTTTCTACTCGAAAATGCCCCGCGCTGTGAGGAGGGAACTTCGGCCTGATCCGCCCTCCGAACCGATGGAATCCATCCGGCAATTGGTACTGGTCTTTCGTAAGGAATTAACCTGGTACATTCCCGAGCCGGAATCTGCCGCCTTGATGTCGGAGTTTGGCCCCGAAGTGCGCACATGCAAGGATAAGGAAATATCTGCAGAAGCAGTTCTCGACTTTATGGGTCGTCTCATAGAACTGGATACGGAAACGTCGACTCTATCTCCGCTTCTTTTGGAAATAAGAGACCGTGATCTCGCAGCGAAAAAGTTGCTGGAACAACTCTTCCACAATACTGAAGGTGCAATCAGGACATTGCGTACGCTATTGAACGAACTCAGGATGCTCTCGCCACAAGCGACGACGATTGCCGCACGCAGGACATCCGATATTCTCTGCGGTCATATCGCGTCTGAACATGCAGAGGAACTTTCTACAGAACGGATTGCCACGCTATTTCCGGAAGCAAAAGGCTACTATAACCCATATGATGATGCCCCGGCGAAAGCCGCTGTCAGAAATCATCTCGCTGTCCTTTTAGAGGTTTGGGCAGGCAGGGTCCTTGCCGGAGAAGCGGCATCTCAGGATTAACTACCTCATGCAGATCCTCCCCGCAGACACCAACGGCATCACATCTGCACTGAAGATTCTGCAAGCCGGAGGCGTGATCGCCCACGCAACCGAGACGTGCTACGGATTTGCATGCGACCTGAGCAACCCGGCCGCAGTCAAAAAACTGTTCCTGATCAAAGACCGTCCGTTCCATCAGCCCGTGAGCGCGCTGTTCAGCTCAATTGATAAAGCGAAGAAATATGTGACGTGGAATGAGCGAGCACAGGAGCTTGCGGAGAAACATCTCCCCGGCCCCCTCACATTGATCCTCCTTTTACAAGCCGATGCTCCAACCACGCTCTATACGACACCCACGAATCAGCGAGTCAACGAGTCAGCGAATCCACGTACGGTCGGCATCCGTATTTCATCGCACCCCCTCGCCCAGCAGCTCGCAACTGAGTTCACCCGCCCTATTTCGACCACCTCCGCCAACCTCCACGGCCGGCCCAACCCCTACTCCGTGATGGAGATTGAGGAGCAATTCCGGAATGAAATTCATCAACCTGATCTGATCCTCGATTCGGGTATTCTGCCGCACACACCACCCTCAACGGTGGTTGATGCGTCTTGCGGAGCGAATTGGAAGACTCTACGGGGAGGCAGTATTTCTGTTGCCCAGACTCGATAGGGCCGGTTGGCATGGCGCGATGATTGACACTGTCTTCGGCCACACTACAATGCCGTGCTTATGAATCCTCCCACGGAAAATATCGGAATTAGGCCTATATATCTCGTATCGGAATCGCAAGGCTCCGCTGAAATTGGCGCTTTCCATCTTCCTGATGGAGAAGTACTTGTCTTCGACCAGAGACCAGAGATTCGATTGGCGCTAGGGAACCTGTTCGGACACGACAAAATCGTCAGTATTGATGATGCCCCCCGAGAGCCACTTGCTCCCTATGGCGTTTCTGCCGTAAACCAGTCTTGCGATCCTCTCAGGATACAAAAGAGGAATATATGCAGAGGGATATTGGCCGGAAGAGAGGTGGCCGATGATCTGGCTACGATCGGGGGAATGACTGAGCAGGAATTCAACGACATTCTATTGGAATTGCCATAGTGAAAGTGCTTTGGGCTGGAAAATATCAAACAAAGGAGGAAATTAGCGGCTGATAGGTGTTTGCAGCTACAATTAGGCCATGTTCTGCCCGCGCTGCAAATTTGAGGATACCTCGGTGATCGACTCGCGCATCAGCGAGGAAGGCCGTGCCGTGCGCCGCCGCCGCGAGTGCCCCAAGTGCAAGCACCGCTTCACGACGTTCGAGAGGCAGGAGCTCAGTTCGATGATCGTGATCAAACGGGACGGCACGCGTGAACCGTATTCGCGCGGCAAATTGGAGCGTGGCATCTGGATCGCGTGCACGAAGAGACCTGTAACGCAGGAACATGTGGATAAATTGTTGACGAAGCTGGAAGAAAAATGGGGCGCAAATAAAGAAGAGGTGCAGAGCACCACCATCGGGCAGGATGTGATGAAGGAACTGAAGAAGATCGATCAGGTGGCGTATATTCGATTCGCCTCGGTTCACCGTGAATTTAAGGATGTTGAAGAGTTCAAAGAGGAGTTGGGAAGGCTTTTCAAGTAAAACATTTCATCGAAGTCGATTTTTTTGGCAATCGATCAAAATCTCACCGGAGTTCTCTCCGGCGCGTGCTGAGAACCCGTATAGATGGGAAGTTCGCTCACAAGTTTTTCCAGGGGGGTCGGCATTCGAGGAGGCGGACGATTTTTGCGATCCATGATCGTTACCTGACCGGTGAAACCGGTGAATGGCTCCGGCACCGCTTCCTGACCATCAATATCCCTCAAAGAAGCATCGTCAGAATCACCTGGTAAAGGTTCTACTATCGGCCATCCATGCTCGGCGCCACTCATGCCGGAAATACTAGGCTTATCCGAATGTAGGTCAAGATTCGGACCCATGGGCTCCTCGGCTTTCCCTAGCCCCAGCCCTGACCCTCACCCTATACTCCTCATATGTTACGGACTCACACCTGCGGCGATCTCCGCCCTTCTCACGCCGGCAAAACCGCCACGCTCTGCGGCTGGGTCCACCGGCGTCGTGACCACGG
>CAZXIO010000012.1:16528-20656 GCA_964640805.1 uncultured Candidatus Peribacteria bacterium | reverse complement strand
TAGCAGAAAATGGCTCCGGACTCAAGCGTTTCATCACTCATTCCCATCATTGCAGCCCCGATTGTCCGGCGTTCGGCGGCAGGCCCGGAATGCCCGGAATGGGTGCAGGAGCACCGCTTTGAGCATCGAGGATCCTGTGGCGGACGCGGGAGGCGGATTCCATGTCGGTGATCAGAGCGGGGAGAAGAGGCATCTCGCCGCGCGGTTCGGATCCGATGCTCTGCACGAGTGCGGCGAACATCTGCTGCCGGCCGATCGTCTGCGGGCCTCCGCCGTAGACCTCCAGCAACATCGTGCGCATGGCGGCCTGCCCCTCCGGCCCCTGCACTCCCGGGAACGCGTCTGCGAGACTCTGTGTGAGCTGTATCGCAGCGATGGGGGAGTTGATGTTTCCGAGCACATCGGCATTCATTTCCGGCGGCAGCGCCTGCACGCCTGCATACATGGCATCGGCTTGTTTGCGGTATTTCTGACCCAATTCTCCCGCAGTGCCTCCTTCGGGGGTCGTCATCGCGCGAAGCATTTCTTCTGTGAGCTCATTGCCGGCGAGCGGGCCCGACGTTCCCAGCGGAAAGGTACGAACGATGAACTGACCGTTTTGGAAGGTGACATGCGTCGCCACTCCCATCGGCTGCGCCTGCTCCGGGTTCGGGGGCTGAGTTCCCAGCTGAGGCGGCGGCACCGTGCGGTGCATGACGAATTCGATAGGGACCTCCTGCGGCGGCGGTGTACTGCGCAACACGGTCCATTGATTGGGAGGACCCATCACGGCATTGATCATGCGGCCGGCTGCAAGGCTGTTGGCGCGCACGGCGGGTGAGTCGGTTTCGGGCCCGGCCAGTTGCTTTTTTACTCCCTCCTCTCGGACTTGGCCCGCATAATCCTCGTGCAGCTTCGTGCCGATCTGCACCTGTGCGACATTTTCTTTCACCGCGCCGGGGATACCGGTAACCGGACCGTGCGTCATGGGTTCGATAGTGTACTGCCCGGGCGCCACGCCACGCAGGGCGGGGCCCGCTCTGCGCCAGGCGAAGAATTGCTGCTGGTCGTTTGCGCTTGCGGCGCGCTCGGAGGAACGGATGACGGTCACCAGTATGCCTTCGTACTGCATGCCATTGATAGTCTGCGTCATCTGCCGCACTTGCACCACGCGCGGAAGATTGCCGATGGTGGGATCCGGGGGCGGGGGAATGGGCTCTCCACTCGGGCTATACCGCACTTGCTGTTGAAATCCGGAAATAACGACGCCACTGGTACGAAACTGCGCAAGAATTCGATCGAGTGCAATTTGCAGCGGGCTTCCCTGCTCGGGATTCTCCGGGACATTGCCGTAGCGATAGACGACCGGCGCGTACGGAGTGTTGCCGAACATCCATGCGCGCAGCGCGTCGCTGCGTTGGCCGCTTTCCTGTATTTGCGCTTCGGTGAGCATCGATTGCCCGGAAAGAGGCGGCGGATAACGGTGCAGGAGCAGTAATGTGATTTCCTGGCGTAGCGTGGAAAGTGCGTCTTGATCCGTGATGATGTCTTCCTGCCTCGGCGCATTGAACGTTCCGGGCGCGATGGCAGGGGGAGGTTGCTGCGCGAAATGTGCGGTTGCCCGCTCGTGGCGCGCCATGCGGTCGAGGCGCGAATCCACTGCCATCTGGGTCAATTCCTGCAGTTTTTGAGCAGCCAATTTGTCGATGCGTTGGTCGAGATCCTCGGGGATATTGACGCTCCAGTTATTGACGCTGTCCATATTGAAATCGCGTCCGTTGTTCCCCGCGATTCCGATGGACCGTGCCGTGACGGAGTTGACGACGTAACTTGCCGGCTCAATGATTCTGCCATCGAGCGTTCTGCTATTCAGAAGACCGAGGTTCACCCTGGTGGTCTCTCGCAGGCGTGCAAAGACCGCGGCACCCGCGATCCGGTTCATCGCTCTCACCATGTCTTCCGGCCGGCTGTTGCGCATTTGCTCCGGTGTCGAGCCGCGGTTTTCGATGATGAACCGTATCAAGTCCGCCGTGGAACGACCGCTCACGCCCGGAATCTCCCGCCCGTCGGCGCCCGTGGTTGAGGTGATGCGGAAAAAGTTCAGGAGTCGCGGATCGAGGCTCGTGATGAATCTGCGCAGCGCATACGCGCTGCCCTCGTTGATTTGCCCGTTCACGATGATCAAAATGGGAGCCGCGACCGCCGCCGCAAGGGGCAGGACAACCAGGCCCGTCGCCGCCAACAGGCCCGTTCCGGTCGCAAATCCGCCGACGAGCGCAAGTACGCTGATGACGGTGCCTCCCGCCGCCATACCCATCTGCCATGTTGCGGCCGAGAGTACTTCGTCGGAAATGTTCACAACGTGCGTCACGTCGAACCGCAGCCCCGTCTCTCGCTGGACGAACACTCGCTCGCCACCGCCGCTCTTGCGTTCCGCCTGATTGCCATCCACGGGATCGAAGCCGTTGGCCACGCTGAACACGGTGTTTATTTCTTCTTCCAATTGCTTGCGCAGGTCCGCCAGCCGCATCACCTCTTGGGCACTTTCGTAGAACGTATATGCCTCGAAGGCCAAGCCGACCGCGACCAACGCCGGCACGGCCGCGCGTCCACCCATCTTGAGCATCTTGAGCGATGTGTTCCATCTGCCCGGACTCGGGAAAGTACGCAACACTTCCGGCGATTGCAGAGCCGCGGCGGCGAGGAATTGGGCTCGATGAGCAGGTATCACTTTGCCTGCGGCGAACAGCACGTTGCTCGCTTCGGCCTGGGAGAGCGAGCGGAGCGCCAGGGTGAATTGCGAGTTGCTCTTGAGCATCTGGAGTGTTTCCGCGAGCAGCGCAGGGTTTTGCCTGGCAAGCTGAGTCAGATGTGCTTTAAGACCCTGGGCATGTTCCAGATTGAGGAGCACGCCGCTTGCATCGGGTCCGAGTTCATTGATCGCGGCTCGCAGTTCCGCCGAGAGTTCCATGAACCATGGCGGCCGCCCCGAATTCGGGGCACCGGGAGCCGTCTTGGTAATTTGTTGTAACGCTTCCTCTGCCAGGCCTCCTGTTCCCACCAAAAGCAAAGGAGATGCTTCTCCGGCGGCAACTTGCGTCACATTTCCAAGGCCGCACACACCGTGGCGCACGAGGAGCCGCGCGGCTTCTTCCGGCACTCCAAGAATCACGAGGTTTGCAATTTTTCTGTTCAGAATTGCGATCAATTCACCCCTTGCGGCACGCACAAGACCGGGGCTGTTGTTCCGTAGCGCAATATCGAGTTCGGCGTAATGTTTGAGCAACTGTTGGTGCTCCATTACGTGCACCGCGTCGATTGCAGCCTGGAATTGCTGCGTCGTCATGCCGGCGCCGCGATTCATCGCTTGGAGCTGCAATTGGAATGTCGGTCGTCCTGGGCCCGTGAGCACTTCTTGTGCCTGTTGCAATCGCAATGCAGCATCCTGATTCAGAATCCGTTGGAGAACGATGTTTCGCGGAGCGATAAAACCCGGCAAAGGGCGAGTATTGCGCAGGGGTCCCTGGAAAATGGCTTCCGCTTGAGCTTCGGTAATGACGTGGAACGTATCGGTGGTGCCTTGCGCGCGTAACACATAGGTGATTTGCCGTGGTCTGCCTGCACTCGATCCTCCGGGGAATGAATTTTCCGCGACACAATACAAGTCGAACGTTTGCTCCCCCGGGAAATGCACTGATTCGCTCAAGCGCAGGTTACGGGCGGTGAATGACATCCTCGGAGCGTTTGCGGGAGGGGCATTGGGCGGGCCGATTTGTGGGCCTGCCAGTGGAGCCACAGGAGCCGAAGGGCTGCTTACTAAAACCGTGTCCGAAGGAACTCCTTCCAGTTGTGCGGCGGAAAAAATATGCACCCCTCCCCCCGGCCGCTGTATTCTGAATGTGCCGTTTCCCAAGTTTGTACAGGTATACGTATTGCCTGTGAATAACGTCGCCTGCACCCCGTCTGTTCTGGTCAGAACAGTCAATCGATTGAACGTCACCTGAGTACTGCCACCCGTGTTGGTGGGTATTCGACGAAGCAGCGACCCCGGCGCGCCTGCGACGTTATTGCCTGCAGCAAGACCTGCTATCGGCGTACCTGCTGGAACAGAAACATTTGGAAGTATGTTCACCGATGCTGTTGTTATTC
>CAZXIO010000012.1:0-16428 GCA_964640805.1 uncultured Candidatus Peribacteria bacterium | reverse complement strand
CGGACTTCTCCGGCACCCAACGGGTAACGTGTGCCGCTGCCTCCCACGCGTTCAATCGTGAACGCCACCCCCCCCTCCGACGTTGCCGAACTGCGGATGAGATAGTTGTTAGGCGTGAAGGTTGTCGGGGCCATCTCTTGCATAATGTTTACTTGAAACGGCGTGGTGGCACGGAATTCCGTTGTGGTTCCCGCCGCAGGCAATACGACATTCTCAACAAAAAATTCTTTTGCCCGCTCTTCTCGGTCCTCTTCCTGCTTCACTCCCTCCTCGGCTTTTTTTACATCTTCGTCCCGTTGCTTGAGCGCCCATTCCTGAAGGGGTTCGCTACTGTTGAGTGCTGCTTTGGCTTTCGCTTCCTTCTCGCGAGCATTTTTTAGTTCCTCCTGCCTGTTTGCTTTATTGAAAGCGTCGATCGACATGGATGTGTGTTTTGAGAATGCGGCAAAATCCGTTAATTATACCAAAAATACATTTTATTGGATATTCTTGAGGACTGGACGGTCAGTAGAAATACTAGTCGGATGATATCAATCTGGCAGCTTGTCGCAGCCTGATCTAGAGTTCTGACGATGACTGATGCACTCAGCAGGCAAGAATGCCTGCTCCCTACCCCCTCATTGCCCCCATGGAAGTCAGTTTTTGGCATCCTGGCGCTGTTTTTTGCCGCAACCTTCCTCGTCTACGGCTCCTCACTCAGGGCCGAATTCGTTCGGTGGGACGACGGAATGCTCGTCTATGAAAATGCCGCGATCCGCGAGATCACGCCGCGCAGTCTCGGTCATATTTTCACGACATACGATCCCGAACTCTACATTCCGCTCACATTCCTCACGTATCAGGTGAATTACCTGATCGGGGGGCAGAATCCATTCATTTATCACCTGACGAATCTAATTCTGCATACATTCAATGCCGTCTTCGTCGCATGGCTCATCTATTTGCTCGGCAAAAAAGGTTGGATGGCGATTGCCGTGGGACTCCTCTTCGCACTGCACCCGCTCCATACCGAAGCAGTCGAATGGGTGAGCGCACGCAAAGATGTGCTGTCCACATTCTTCTTTCTACTCTCGCTCATCCACTACGTTCGCTGGCGTCACTCAGACAGGCGATCAACGTATCTGTGGAGTCTTGTGACATTCGCGCTTGGGTTGATGTCCAAAGTGATGATCATTACGTTGCCCGTTGTGCTGCTGTTGCTCGATTATGGTGACGGACGTAGGTGGAGTTTTCAGCTGATCAAAGAGAAAATACCGTATTTCGTAATCTCGATTCTATTCGGCGTCATCGGAATCTTCGGCAAAACAGGTGTCCTCCAGTCCTCCACGCTCAGCGCGAAGATTCTGATGGCGTGCAAGAGCGCCGTCTTTTATCTGGAGAAAATAGTCTTCCCGTTTCACTTTTCACTCCTGTATCCGTACATCAAGCCGATCACATTCACGTCGCCTGATTTTTATGTGCCAATTCTGATAATTTTGCTCCTGATCGCCACCGCTGCGTACTCACGGAAGTGGACGCGCAATATCCTCTTTGGACTCGGCTTTTACATCGTCACCGTTGCGCCGACTTTCCTCAACTTCGCGAAGGGCGGCGAGATGGACGTCTATTTTGCCTCGGACAGGTATGCGTACATTCCCTCGATCGGCATCTTCTTCGCGGCGTTCTGGATTCTCTGGCAGCTCCTCGAAACGCGTCGCGTGCGGAATCAAAAAACGGTGCAGATGATTGTGGGTGGCGTCACCGCGGTCGTACTTATCGGATGCGCGGGGCTCAGCTACGCACAATCAAAAATCTGGCTCAATACCGAAGCGTTATTCCAAAATGTTCTCGCTCACTACCCCGATTCGTCGCATGTGGCTCACAATAATCTGGGGAACGTCTACAGGCTCCGCGGTGAACTCACGAAGGCCGAAACCGAGTACAAACAGGCGATCGCAATCCGGCCGCATGCAAAAACCATCAGCAACCTGGGCGTCGTGTACCGGCGGCAAGGAAATCTTGCACTCGCACTCACAACGTATAATCAGGCGCTCAGCATCGATCCCGATAGTAAGGAGGCTCATCTGGGACTCGGGCTCGTGTATCTGACGGAGAAAAAATTCGAAGAAGCAGCGAAAGAATTCCAGACGGCGATCACCATCGATCCCGAATACGAAGAGGCCTACACGAATCTGGGTGCCGCGCTCGTTTCACTCGGCAAACTCGACGAAGCCATCACTCAGTATCGCAAAGCAATCGCAATCAACGCTTTCTTCCCCGATGCGCACTACAATCTTGCCGTCGCACTCGTAGAGCTCGGAAAGAAAGACGAAGCGATTGCGGAGTATGAGGAGACGGTCAGATTGTTGCCGACCGTCATCCCCGCGCGCATTAACCTCGCGTTGCTCTACTTTGAACGAGGCAGGAAAGATGAGGCGCGGGAGCAGTTTGAAGCCATCCTGAAGATTGATCCCTCAAATAAAGCTGCGAGGTCTGCGTTGAGTCAGATGGGAGCAAAAAATTGAAGGTCGAAGGCTGAAGATCGAAAAGCGGACCTGAAAATATAACAATTCGTTTTTCAGCCTTCGTCCTTTGATCTTCGGTCTTCAGCGTGTCGCACATACATTTCCACCAGCCCTCACCAATTGTGCTCTGTGCAACATCACGGCCATCTCGGCCCTGCTCAGATTATCATCGGGACGGATCCGGAGCGTCTCTTTGTTTCCGATCAGGATACATCTGTCCGCTGCCGCGTAGACGGCGTAGGCGAACCAGTCGGAGTCGCCGATATCGATGAAGCGCGGCGTTTTCTCTTTGCGGTCCCAGCCGAAGACCCGGGCGAGCATTGCGGCTGCCTGGGCGCGCGTGATGGAAGCCTCCGGACGCGCGTAGCATGGCACTGAGCCATAACAATCATGATCTCCGCGGATCCATTCCTCCTTCGCCGCTTCTTCCATCAGCGCGAAGTACCACGCGTCTTTCGGCACGTCGGAGAAACTTGGTATGAGAGGAGCGGGAGAGATTTTGGTTCCGTTGATCAGCAGAGCCAGTTTGAGGAACTCTGCGCGCTTGGCTGCGCTGAGTGATCTGAACATCGGTTTCGATGCATCTAAAAATCCATCATGCCTAAGCGCCATCACGCTCTCTTCGAACCAGATGCCGGGGGGGACGTCGGAATAAGATGTTCCAGAGGAAGAGGATGATGCAGCAAATGTCTGTGACGAGACCATGATCGTCATCAAACTTAGTGACACAACAGAATGCATAGAGTGAGTCACGATGTGGGAGATGCGATCAGTACGAGGTAGGCGCTCACCAGGAAGCCAATGACTGCAATCGCTGCCACAATCCATAACAATGGATATGCCTGTACAAGCTCAGGAGAGAATGACGGAATTTTCCCCCACTCAAGAACGAGAAAAATTGAAACGGTGGAGAACCCAAAGCCATAATTGACCATCAGGAGTGCCAAATTAATTTTGAACTTCGTCGCAATGACGGCGACAACCAATGAATATGCAACAGAGAAGACAACAGTGCCTGTGATGCTCCACATAGAAGGTCCACGTTGCAGTAGACGCAATCCAAACCAGTTTCCGCCCAGTTCAAGATAGGCAAACAGTATGGGCAAGAAAGGCAGTAGAAGAGCGCGCCAAGGTTCCATGGATACATAGTAGCAGAGCCCTGAGGGATCCCTCGTACGCCGTGCTCCGCACGGCTACTCGGGATGACAAATGCCTTTTAAAGACAAAGCGCGTTGGCTCAGTCCGCTTCTTTGAGCGCATGCGCGGTGATTGACGATTTCAATTCCTGAAGGTCGGCCGAAAACAATCAATATCAGTAAGCATTCATGCCTTACATACACAACGCACATGTCATCCCGAGTAGCTCGCCGGAGGCGAGCGTACGAGGGACCTGTACAATGCCACCAATGGCATTCACGCACTTCTCCCGCAACGGCTCCGTTTTCCCGATGGACCAAGCCGTGATTCCGTTCAGTAACGTCGAGTACGCGTACGGCTTCGGCGCGTACGAAAATATCCGCGTTCTGCACGGGAAGATTCTTTTCCTCAGCGATCATACTGAGCGGCTGATGGCATCAGCGCGCATTATCGGTCTGGGTCATCCGTTCACATCTGAGATGATCAAGACGGCCGCACATGAGCTCGTTCGACAATTGCCCGACGATGTGTACAACCTCAAAGTTCTCCTCCTCGGAGCTAAACGTCCGGATGATGCGCAACTGATCATTCTGCCGCTCATGCCGCATTTTCCCGAAAAAAAACTCTACACGCAGGGCGCGACTGCCGTCACATTTGAGTACGAGCGGATGTTCCCACAGGCCAAAATCCTCAATATGTTTCCGAGCTATTTTGCCTATAAGCAAGCCAAAGAACAGGGGTGCCATGATGCGTTGTTCATCAATCGTCGTGGCTGCATCACCGAGGGGACGCGATCAAATTTCTTCGTAATCAAAGGGAAGACAATTTGGTCTCCGTCGCAGGAAGAAATTCTGGAAGGCGTGACGCTCAAGCACGTTTTCGACGTTGCCCAGTCACATGGCTATGAGGTCAGGCACGGTGACATTCCGCTCTCGTCGCTCGATGAGTACGACGGAGCGTTCCTCACAAGCACATCGAGCAAGATCGTGCCGCTCAAAAAAATCAATGATGTTGAGATAACAATATCGAATGAACTGAAGGAGTTGATGAAGTTTTTTGATGACTTTTTGGACAATCAATAACAAAACAACAAACAAACTCCCTCTCCTCGCAAGGAGAGGGTTGGGGAGAGGAAACAAAAACAACAAACAACACAAAACGAGGAGTCGTGAGACTCCCCGTTTTCTGATCAACTTGATCTCAATTATTTCAACATTGCGTCGATCACAGCCGTGAAGCTCGCCAGAGGCACGGCACCCGAGACGAGCTGGGATTTCTTCGTCGTGTTATCGATGACGATGTTGCCCGGGGTGCCGTCGACGCCTGCGGCAGAGCCGCCGGCCATCTGCTGCTGCACCTTCTGCGCATTCTTGCCGCTATCGAGGCAACTCTGGAACTTCGCCTGATTCACGCCCAACTCTTTGGCGAGCGGTCCAAGTGCATCGAGCGCGAACCCCGTACCGCCCGAGGTGGTGCGGTCGTAGACGGCGTCGGTGAACTTCCAGAAGGCGTCGTTGCCGCCCAGATCCGCAACACATTCCGAGGCTTCCGCTTCTTTTTGCGCGTTGGCGTGGAAGCCGAGCGGGAAGTGGCGGTAGACCCAGTTCACATCGTTGCCGTACTTATCCATGAGCGCTTTCATGGTGGGGTGGTGGCGCTTGCAGAACGGACACTCGAAATCGGAGTATTCGATCACCGTGATTCGTGCGTTGGCCTTGCCGCGAACGTGATCATCCTTTCCCACGGGCGGAGCGTCCGCAGAGGGGGCCGGAGCGGGAGTGGGCGCAGCGGCAGTCGGAGTCGGCGCGGGAGCGGGCACGTAGGCCGAACCACCACCGCTCATGCGGCCCAGGCTATACCCCGCGACGAGACCGACGATGCCGAGCGAGAGTGCCAGACCGCCGAGAAAGCCCCACTGGAAACCTGACGAGACAGGGGAGGAGCCGGGCGAGGAAGTCCCATTTGCGGACGATGGGTTCTCGTTCCATTGCATTGCTGACATAAAGAGAGAAGAAAGAAGATAAAAGGTTAAAAGGTTCCTTCGGCTCGGCTCAGGACAGGCTCCGGTCGAAGGTCGAAAGACGGGAGAAGGGTATCACAGGATCGTGAATGAGCCACGAACCATCCCCATCGGGCAGCTGAAAGCGAGCTGACGAACGTTTGGCACGGTGAATTGTATCACATGTGTGCCGGCGTGAAGCCGTTGACCGATGTTGCGACTCCAAGGATACCGAGAAATCCACTCAGGCGGCGGTTTTACGTTTCCTGCGGTGAATTTTGTATTCGTGCCAGATGAGCCAGAGAATGAGGACATCGATCGCGCACAGAACAAGGAGGGTGATGGAAGGATGCACCGTGAGGCGGACGATCTCGTACGCGAGGAACAGTGCGAAGACGCCGATGGCAACGGGGTACATTTTGCGGTGCTCGGTGAGGAGCTGCCAGACGAGGAAAATCTTCACGCCCCCGTGCACCAGAAAGTATGCGATCAGAAAACCGCGGACGTTGAGCAGGTGCCCGAACTGACTGACTATGATCCGTGCGAGCGTATTCGGCGGGCCCTGCACGAGTTCCTGCGACACGAAGAAGCGCATCGCCGCGTCCAGCTGCGCGTGGTAGACGATCAGGAGCGTTGCAGCGAGCAGCTCCAGCAGTCCGTTGATGCCCTTGAAGATCATGCCGATATCGAAGGCGATCTTGATCCACCATTCGCGGTCGCGGGTGTTTATGAGTTCCATTCTCCCTTCGGGATCACAGAACGTCCAGCATCATGTTTACATCAACTCATCGCTTTCTCATCATGCAGATTGTTTCAGAATCCAAGAAAAGGTGAATCAAAAAGGTCTGCTCTTCATCGCCATCTCAGCGGCCAGAAAGGCCGCTCCTTGAACTCAGCTCCTTTCTACTCAAGGGGCAGGCAGAAAGCCTGCCGGCAGCCTTCTGAGCCTGACGAAGAACTGGCTGCCTCAGAATAAGGATGATTAGCTGCAAGGCGCAGGCATTCTGCCTGCTGAGAGAGCGGCTCAGGATCTGATTCCGACTTCACTTTGAAGACTCGCTCTCCGCCAAAAGATCATTTATTCGTGGTCTCCAAGTTTTGCGGCCAACTTTGCCGCTTTAATGATGGATTTCCTCTTCTCTTTGTCGGGTGGCAATCGAACTCCTTTTGCGGCTAACGCAGCATTTGTTAAGGAAGTTATGTCTTCTCGAGTCAGTGTTTGCAAAGCGTATAGCAGCCAGCTCACACCTCGGAGAGCGATCTGTTCGTTGCCAACAGTCTTCACAAATTTTTCTGCACTTGGAGCGTCAATTTTCAGCGAAGTCGCTATTTTTGAAATCGTGTCCTTGCTTACTTCCGTGACAACGGCTTCCTTTGGATGAGTTGCAAGCATCGCAGCCTCATATTTGTAACAAAGGTCTTTTCCATAAATGTGAACTGTGCGACCAAGTATGACTCCTCCTTCAGCACCCAGCATAGTGCGACCACTCGGAAGTAAGATTTGGGACCTTACTCCATTCACGTTGGCAACATACACAATCGAATTATCTGCTTCGAGCCAGAAATAATTTAATCCTACTTTTTTTATTTGCGGCTTTTCTCCCGCGTATTCCACAAAAAAAGATGGGTTTTTACTGTGTGCAAGGTCATTAGTCACCACACCACGACTATTCTTGCTAATTTTTGTTTCAAGAACTACTTTAATATTACGATTTCCTTGAGGCGTCCTTCCTTGCACAAGCGCAGCGATCCATTCCTCAATAGTATTCTTGCTGCAGTGGAAACCTTCGTAGCTATCTACTGCTTCAAAATTATCATAAATATCTTTTTCCATATGATAGTATTTTAATCCTAAATTTATGTTTGTCAAAGTTGTAAAATATCTTCTGTCACCATATAATGACAACACTATGACAAGCATCGATTTCCTGCAGGCACTTCTGGGACTTGGCTTCAATGGCCCAGAATCTGCAGTATATCTTGCTTCTCTTGAACTTGGCACCCAGCCGGCCAGCGTGATCGCCAAGAAGGCGAAACTGAAGCGCGGGCAGACCTACAACATTTTGTCACTGCTCAAAGACAGGGGAGTGATGCAGGAATTCACCAAAGACGGTGTGCGCAATTTCGCCGGGCAATCGCCTTCCACGCTCCTCTCGCTCCTCACGTCACGCGAAGAAGATCTGGCCGTGCAGAAGCAGAAAATACTCCAGCTGATGCCGCTTCTGGAAAAACTCCGCAACCCGCTCATCGTTCAGCCCAAAGTGCGATTCTATCAGGGCGTCTCGGGACTCAAGGAAGTCTACAACGATACGATCAAGGTTCGGGGTCATGTCGTCCATGCCGTGTGCGATTTCGAGCACACCTTCCCTGCAGAACATAGTACAGAGCTCCACGACTGGCTATGGAAATATACCGACCGCAGAGCCGCACAGAACGTTACATTCCACGGCATCGTGAACAAGTCCAAAGAATCGGATCTTGCCTACAAGTGGCGGCGCAAACAGAAACGAAAGATGAAAATGCTCAAAAATGTCTATTTGCCGGTGGAGCTGATGATCTATGGCGACAAAGTCGCGCTGATTTCGACGAAGGAGGACATGGTGGGCGTGATCATCGAAGACAAGCCCATTGCGGAGATGCTCCGTAACATGCACCAAGCGATCTGGCCGTTTTTGCCGGATTATAAGTAACAGGCAATCACGCCGCCATCTGCATGGCCGTTTCGAACGGGTAGTTGCCGAAGAACACGCTATCCAGGCCCGTGTCGTTGCCGCTCTTCTCACGCAATGCCGACCGTATGCGGTTCTGGAAGCTGCGCGGGAAGTACCCGACGGCCGTCCGGAGCAGATAGATCACTTCCGGCGCCTGCGCCAGCACCGACCGCCACCGGGGACGCGAGAGCTGGCTTGCGATGGCCATGGCGTTCTTGTCGAATTCTTTGTCCGTCGTGGAGTCGGAGCGCAGAATGTCCACAGTGTTCAACTGCGTGTTGAACAGGACTTGCGCCGCGTTCTGCGTCAGGCCCTCGATCTGCCCCTCCGTCAGGGGTTCCGCGGGATCCTGCCCCTCACCGCGGATCCCTCCCTTTTCAACATTCCTCACGGCCCGCTGCATTGTTTCGGGAACCAGCGCGAAGTCGATCGCCGCTCCGGAAATTCCCGTGAGCAACAGTTTCAGCGAGGCTACCTCTTCCGGCGCCGCGGTGATGCCCTGTGCCTGCAAGATTCTCAGACATTCCTGTAGCAGGATGACGGGCTCTTTCTTCAGCGCGCCCAAACCGGTGATCTCCTCCATCCGTCCGCGAACCGCTTCATACGCGTTTCCGAGCATGTTCTGCAGCATCGTCCGCGCCTCTGTGCGCGCCCGTTCGATATCCTCCTTATTGGCGTCAATCTGCTCTGCCGCATAGAGCGCAGTCATGGATTTTTCGTCCGCATCATCGCCCAATTCGGCCACGCCCTTTGCTTCCCTGCGCGTGTCATAGTCCAGGAAGAGCGCCTCCTTCATTTCGTCGCTTCCTTTCATGTTTTGCTCTATCAGCTGCAGAAAACCATGGTACGGCTTGGAGAGGAAAAAGACGATATGGCGCAGGGTGCGGATCAGGTTCGGCTTCTGCACCACCAGCACGTTCCACACCGGCAGCGAGAGGACGTTGGCAATCGACTGCGCCGGCCCGTTCCAGAAATCGGCGCCCGCATCCGTACCTTTCTTTTTCAGGTCGTCCAGGTTTTCCTCGATGTTTTTGAACGTGTTGAAGACGATGAGTACCAGTGCGCGCACCAGGCCCTCGAATTCTTCCGCGGTGAGCGGTTTCTCATACGGCTTCGCCCGGCCGTTGTCGCCCGAGAGGCGCGAGCGGAGGGCGCCTTTAATGACCATGTACGATGTGAAATCCAGCGATTTCCCCGCGATGTTCTCCGCGATCAGCTCGATTTCCTCTTCCTTCTGCCCGTCGAGTGATTTTCCTTTTTCTGCGAGCAGTTTCTTCACCTTTGCAACGATGTCCCGGGCATTGCTGCGCCTTTCCCCGTTGCCGAAGAGTGACGAGATGCGGTCCTTGAACATCTGCCAGTTGTCTTCCACCACTTCCCATACCAGCATGATGCCCCGCAGGCGCTCTGCATCGACAAATTTTTCAAGAACGCCCTCAATCTTCTCCATCCGTTCAAGTTTTTCCGTGAAGGCCATAGTGAGGAAAGTGAGGAAATTGGGGTGTTTGTGTAACCTACATTTTACGCTTTTCTCCCAAGAATATCCAGCAAAGCCTCAAGCCGCGCTTGAAACGGCCGAGCGTTGAACGAAAAGATGTCACCGGAGCCAGGAGATTCTATCGCACAGATCCGTGATCACCAGTCTCAATTCGCCGCGGACACGGTCGAGCTGCGGTTTCATATTTTCCTCGTTCACTCGCCACTGTTGGCTGCTGCGATTCAGGATTTTCTGAGCGGCGTCAGTGACTGCCCTGCACAGGCTACGTGTATCAAAACGATCAATTGCCCGTATGAAGACAAATTCTTTCCGCGTCGCGTCGCTCACATCAGAATCGTGGAGAAGCGCAGGTGGTCATGTGTCGCTGGCTCAATTCCATCACTGCCGCCGGCCAATGTTTCTCCGCGTATCCAGCCGTTTTGCTCGGTGAGAATCGATCCGACGATGTCCCCCCGCTCTTCGGCCGCAACGGGCGGGACGATGTCGCACGTGACCGTATACTTCTCTCTATCAATCGCTACATCTTCCCGGATCAGCGCATTGATGTCGGCAAGACGGTCGATGGCTTGCTGCGTCACGGAACGGTACAGCTCCAGTGGTCGAAGACGCCGGATCGGCTCATACACTTTTACGACTCCCTGCAGTTTCGAGGGTTGTTCCTGTCGGAAGAGGTACGCAGTGGAATCGTGCCCCGTGCCGAGTTTTGCCAGCTCCGC
Organism: uncultured Candidatus Peribacteria bacterium; assembly: GCA_964640805.1. Classification (GTDB taxonomy): domain Bacteria; phylum Patescibacteriota; class Gracilibacteria; order Peribacterales; family Peribacteraceae; genus CAYTEH01. The sequence continues at coordinate 5,863 of CAZXIO010000012.1, read as the reverse complement.
GTCCGCGTTTCCCTGCATCATAAATATTTTCATTTTCCAGCCCGTGTGTTGTTCCATTCTTTTCAGTTTTCCTTCTCTGTGCAGCCGCGTAAAAAGTTGGTCGCTCGTTTCCATCGGCTCGCGTCTGCCGGTGGTTTCGATGTGCAGCATGGCTGGGGAAAGATGAATAGATAATTATTTTATAATATAAATTAATATTGTCAAAACATAGTTTAATGCTCTCAAATAAGCCAAAATATCACTCTAATATACTTCTTTCAGATAGCATTTCTCACACAGTACAATCTCGGGCCTCTCTGGTCCGAACGACGTTTCCATTTTCCCTGAACATTTCATGCACTGGCGCGTCCACGTCCGGAACGGATTCAGTTTGCTGAGCCGCGCACGATGGCGCGTGTTGTGGCACGTGCGGGGAAGGGGAATACCGAGGCGCCGATAGAGCTCCAGTTCCTGCGGAATAATTTTGAAGACGCGCGTGCAGTTGTGGTCATGCGCCTTTTCCGCATCCTCATCATTCGCTTTGCAGAGAATCGGTTTGCTCAAAATATCGTCACTCACGTCTTTGATATCGTCCGGAAGATCTTTCCAGTGAATGAAGTCACTCAGTTTTTTCCGGTCGCCTTTGTACCACCCGAATCCTTTCGCCGAACATTCCTCCTGCGTGATCGGGCAGAACTCCTGCGCGACGGTCTGGTTGTAGCAGAACGGACTGAGCTCCGTCGGGAAGAATTCTCCGTAGTGATATTCGTTTCCGTTTTTGTCGACGTACGGCACTTCCATCATCTGTTTTTTAATCTTCGGCACGAGTGCGTTGAACTCGTCCTCGGTGTATTGCTTATTGAAGATGCAAAACTTTCCGTGGCGCACGCCGATGCAGCCGAACATGTTTTTTGAAGCATGACACCCGATGCAGTACTCCGCATCGGACGTTCCGTAATTCCAGAGCGAGAACTTCACGTTATGGCAGTGCAGCCCGCACCATGCCGCCTCGTACATCAGCTCCGCTCCCACGCCGAACATCGTGTAGTCGTACGCATAATTGGTCCCGCCGTTGAAATATCGCAGCAGATGACAGAATTTGCACTCTTCCGCCCGCTCTATTACATAAGACTCTTGTACATTTTTGGACTCATTAATGCAGTCGCCGCTCACGTTCTGGTTGTTCCTGCCCTGCATGAATTTGCGCGGTTTCGTCAAAAAGAATCGATCAGCTTGGGTCAATAACTCCTGCACAGCACTCCATGAAGTCAGATTCAATTTCGCCGCTTCTTTCTTGTACTCCTCCGGCGAAAATTCTTTGTTGAAGATGTGATATTTTTTATGCCGGAGTCCGATGCATCCGATCGAGTCCGTACACCCGATGCAGTCGCGGCAGAAACGGAGCCCGTTTGAACTCTCGCATTCCTCGCAGTAGCGGCAGTCGTAACAATTTTTCAAATGCATTCCCTGATAGCAAAGCTCACTTTCGAACGTGAACGTGATGTCGACACAGTATTTGGATTTCTCCACACAGAACCCGTACATGCACTCCTCATCATAGTCGGCGTTGATGATGAGATAGCAATTCTTGAGGCCTGCAGCCGCGTTGCAGTAGTCGCTGTTCTGGAACGTCGAAAATTCCCGCTGGAGGTGGGGGAGGGGAACCTTCGACCACAGTTCGCTGAATTGCGTGAAGAAGGGCTTCGAAAAATCGTAGTCGCGCCCGAACGCGAGGACGTCATATTTGTCGCCCCACCATGCGCGGTCTTCGACGATGTTCAGTTTCTTCTCCGGCGAATACATCGAAATTGTATTCGGGCCCACGCCCGGCACGTCGCGAGCGTACAAGTTACGGACGTTGATGTAGCTGCAGCGGCGTTGAAACCGGCACTCAGGACAGAACGTGGGCGAAGGCACCTGCATCTTTTTGTAAAACGCGAGGTCGTCAACTTCAATCACGAATTCATTCTTGCAGTGTCGGCAGGAAACTTCGAGCATATGGTCAGTATAGCGCTGCTTCTACCATACCGCCTTTGCGTAGTGCCGCAGGATTTCCCTGTCTTTTGTAAGCAAGAGTGCCTTTTGGCAGTGGGCTTGAGCCACAATGAGTCTGTCGAACGGATCACGAGTCCATGCCAGTTTCATCGCAGCGGTCGCGACCATCTCACCGTCGCTTTGAGCAACGCGCACCCCGATCGACTTTTGCAGCTCGGAGAAAATTTCCTCCGGCTTCACTTTGATCTTTTTCGATTCATACAGATATTGCAATTCGAGGAGGACGATCGGAGCAATAACGAGTTCACTTTGTTCCACCTCAAGCTGGGCACGTTCACTAAAAAGCTGACGGTCACCTTGATAGAGCCAAACAAGAGCGTGGGTATCAAGGAAGAGCATTGTGCCAGTGTTTAGACCAATCCATGTGAACGATGTCCTCCGGCTTGCCGTGCAAAACGTTCGGATGTTTTTTCAGTCTCGCGAATACGTCCGGCTTGCGGTCGGCGACAATCCGTAATTTCCTGCCCTTGCGGATGATTTCAGGTGAAACTCCCGTTTTCGCCACCTGATCGAGAATCGTGTAGAGGTTTTCCCTGAGGTATGAAGGAGTAATAGCCATGGAGCCAGTATATATCCAAAAACGTACGTCGTCAAGAAAAGGCGTACGCTTTTCAGTCAATACACAGTGGCCAGATAGCAAGATTCACCCCACTTCGCTCTGCGTTGCGACGCAGAGCTACGAGGGGCTTCGCTTCCCAGGCGGATGTTATTCCACAATCTGATCAATAGACAGTTTCAAGGTAACAACGCTCGCAATACACAATTTCAGGCCTCTCGGGCGCAAACGTCGTCTGCATCTCTTTTGAACACTTCATGCACTGACGCGTCCAGAGCGTATGCGGGTTTCTGGCTGCCACTCGATCGCGCTGACGCTGATCAGGACATCGCTTCGGAATGGGCAAATTCATCAGCCGATAAAATTTCAATTCCTGCGGGACGATTTTGTACGGTTTGCCGGAGACCTCGCATGTGAGTACTTGAGACGTGATGTCATCAGGCACGTCTTTGATGTCATTGGGAACGTCATACGTCTTTGCTGGAGCCTTCGGCGCTGCATGATCATCGTGCCATTTCCAGCCGCGTTTCAGGACTTCCTCGCGATCAAGCGGATGCTCCACACCGGAGGCCGTTTCGTTGAAACCGAACGGGGAATATTTGGGAGGAAAATATTGTCCCCACTCGCCTGATCGCCGCATGTGCTCGATGATCTTCGGTACAAGCTCTTCGTACTGCTCTTTCGTGTATTGCTTATTGAGGATGCAATACGAGTGCTTTTTCATGCCGATGCACCCGAAGAGATCGGAACTGTTGAAACAACTTGTAACGTAGATTGCATTTTTGTCATACCAGGAAAAATTGCCGAAGAGAACGTGATAATTTTTGACTAAATTGGCGCTGTGATACTGCAACTCGCAGTTGTTGCAGAAATTCGTATCCATGCAGAACCGGATTCCTTCGCCGAATGAACAGTACCGGCAATCCTCAGCATCTTTGACGACGAAGACATCGCGGCACTGCTTGCAGTCGATCAGATGGTCACCCCTGCACTCTTCGCAGTTGACGGTATCGACGGCCCGGTGTGGCTGCGTTCTCTTAAATTCCTGATAGCGGGAAACCGAACCATGCATATCCTGCAGGAGAGTTCGGATCTTCTTTTCATATTCTTTCTTCTCAAAAGCTTCATTGAAGATGTGATACTTCTTATTCCGCAGATTCACGCATCCGAAGCAATCTTCGCATCCGCTGCAGTACGAGCACAGGAAGAGGCCGCTCGACAGGTGACATTGGATGCAATGTCGGCAGTTATAGAGCTTCCTTGAAAAGCTGACTTCGTAACACAGCTCACATTCGAATGGATCGTAGCAATCGCAGATGTTCGTGCAGTGCGACGCGCGATAACTGTAGAGAACGTCTTCACCGGCGATCGTTCCGACGACAAGATAGCAATTCTTGTTCTCGCCGGAGTAATTGGTGTACTCACAATTTTCGCTGTTGGGGTTGTGAATCGACGCGCGCGGCACCGCGAGGCTCAGTTCCTGCCATTGCTCGAAGAACGGACGGTTGAAATCGAATGCGCGGCCGTAGCTGAGAGGATCGAACCGGTCGCTCCACCACACACTCTGTTCGTAGACTTTGTACGGCTTATCCGGAGAGTAAATCGAAACCATCTTTTTACCCGTCAGATCGCATTCACGATGATAAAAACTCCACTCATTTCGGAAACACAACCGGTGCTGTTCGCGACAGGGCGGGCAAAGGACGGGAGGCGGAATCGATTCTTTCTTCCCCGCGAAAACGGGTGACATCTGGTCGATCAGTTCCAGGTCATCCTTTGTAATCTCGAATCCCTCCCGACATTGTTGGCATGATTGTTGCACGAAGGAAGTATAGCGCTCTGTTATAAATCTTAAAACGTCTTAAAATGGCAATTTGAATATAATCTACCCGGGAATTTTTATTTTGCGAATTCCCGGGTATAATCCAAATATAAAGATTATTCTTCCGCATAGCGCATGGCTTGGAAACATAGATCCATTTTTGAGGAGTCTTGATTTATCAAATCCAGATGAATTGGAAATCACATCAAATCCTGAATGGACATCTTTACATCCAATCGTTCTATCGATGGTTGGTGCACTTGGAATGAAGGTACGACCTGAGAAAATCCGACATGATATAAAAGCCAAATCGGCTCCTTATCTGGAGCGCATGGGATTGTTTCAGTTGTGGGGTATCAAGTCTGGAATGCATGTCACGGCACACGAAGAATCAGGAAGATTCATTCCACTTACGATTGTTCGTACAGAACAGGAACTATCAAAATTGCTCGAGAATATTATTCCGATTTTCCATCTGGCCGATTATCCAGAACAAGCGGACACCATGAGATATATTGTGGATGAAGTAACAAGAAATGTTATTGAACACGCTGGCATCCATACAAGTGCGGTTGTTTGTGTGCAGTACTACCAACGAAGCAAAAAAATTCGTATTGGGATTGCTGACACAGGATTTGGCCTGCTGACGACCCTCAGGAGACATCATCCGATTGAATCGCACTTGCATGCTATTCAGCAGGCCTTGTGGCCTGGAATTACAGGAACAACTGATCAGCCGGGAGGTTCAGCTCAAAACGCAGGAGCAGGGCTTTTTTTTACGAAATCAATGGCACGTGTCAATAAAGATCATTTCCTGATTTATAGCGGTGATGCAATGTATAAATTGCTTGAGCCAAAAGAAGAGAATCGCCTTCGTATTCCAGTTGATCCATTTAATGATCGCCATACGAAATCGGATGGCTTGCCATTCTGGCAGGGTACCGCTGTTGGGATTGATATTACTCTTGAGCAAACACAGCAATTTCAGGTATTGCTATCGGCATTGAATGCAGTTTTAGAAGAGGCGAACAGGGAAAGGAAGAGAAAAATGAGCATTAAAAAACCCCGCTTCATATGATTGAAATTAAGATGCTGGATAAAGTCGGCACGTTCGCGAGCAATAAGGATATTGCCAGAGAGATCAGAACAAAATTGATAATTCCCGCACTTGATAAGCAAGAAGAAATCATCATTGATTTCCACGGAGTAGATGGAGCAACCCAATCCTTTGTTCATGCTTTAATTAGCGATGCCATGCGTCAAATTGGCACAAATGTTTTTCTTCATAAGGTCAGATTTAAGTCATGCAACGATAAAATTCGAGCAATTGTAACGATCGTCACGGATTATATGCAGGCTGGATTGTCGGAGAATGAATGATGAATGGAGCCGCTGGGCCGCACAACGTGCGGCATCGATCACAGATACAGAATGTCCAGCGCGGTTGGAAA
>CAZXIO010000011.1:13227-21907 GCA_964640805.1 uncultured Candidatus Peribacteria bacterium | reverse complement strand
GCTTTCCTCGATATTTTGCCCCTCCTTGTCGCGGGTGCTGCAGATCTTTCTCTCAGTAATGTCGGCTCCGCGGTGATCACACCCGACACTCCCTCCCATGCTGCATCAACGAGCGCATCCACCATTCCTCCCTTCGCCCTTTCCAGTAACGCAATCTGATCTTTCGACGGAAAAGCGCCGGGGGGGGTCCGCTCCAGCAACTCCTGCACTGCCATCATTTTTTCTACGCGGCTATCAATATCCGTTGCAAGTGTCTTCTTTGAAATAGCAGGCATAAAACAGGGAAATAGTGCGTCATTGTGTCAGATGCGACGGAAAAGACAAGAATCTTTATCAATGATGATATCCCGTCCCCTTCACAATTTCGCATCCTCGATACAGTTGCTCCAGAAAGACCAATCGACAGAGTTCATGCGGGAGTGTCATATCGCTGAGACGCAGTGACCCTTTGACCGCGGCTCTGACATCATCGGTCACTCCGTACGCACCGCCGAGGATGAAGGTAAGCGGCGTGCCGCGGTCGCGGGCTTTTGCAAGGAAAAGTGCAAACTGTGCGGATGTTTGTGACTGACCCTTTTCGTCCAGCAGCCACAGTTCGCCTTTCAGCCTCTGGAGGGCGTGGAGTATTTGCTCGCTCTCGTCCTCGCGCTGCTTTTTGGAATCTTTGGCGCGGCCCGCGGGGAGTTCCGTGATCGTGAGGTTGCAATGATGACGGAGGCGGGTGATGTAATCGCTGCAACCATCGGCCGCCCAGTGTGATTTTATTTTGCCGACAGAAAGGAGAGTGATGTGATGCACTTGAGCATGATAGTCGATCCCTCGTACGCTCGCCTCCGGCGAGCTACTCGGGATGACAAACCCTTTTTAAAAACAAGACGCCTCAGCTCAATCTTTGAATGTAGCACCTGCGCGGAGTTGAACAGATTCAGGGACTACAGGTCGGCCAAATGACATGAGCAAAAGACAGCGACGATGCCATTACACATACAACAAACATGTCATCCCGAGTAGCTCGTCGCGGAGCGACGAGCGTACGAGGGACTATTTCTTCTGCAACAGCGCCACCGTCTCAATCACTGCTGCTTGCCAGGCCCAGCCTTCATTGCCGTCGCCGCTTGTAAGACACCAGCGAGAACCCCGGGGTCATCAGTTTCAAGATTCACGCCAAGGCGGGTGACACCACCATTTTCGCCTCTATGTTGCATCAGAAACTGGATCGAGAATGCTGCTTGCTGACCGACCTCAGCCGGAATCGCACTATGAAGCAAGGGGACGAGGAGCATCGGCCGTGGCGCATCGGTGTCTGCAGGTCCAGCGGCAGCTGCTTGTGCCGCTTCAACCGGAATCTCTTTCACTATTGGAAGATCAGTACTGGCTCTCTTTGTATACTTCCGCTTTGTTGCCGGCTGCTCGGGAGCGGCAGAGGCAGGCGCGTCCCCTTCCCGGCTGCGCTTCTTCGATTCCATAAAAGTGCACACGCCGGCATCAAAATGCCCGTCCTTGCGATTGAATGCCTTGGCCAGCGCTATCCGCATCCATCCCGGAGGATTGATCTTTCCATCCACGCATTGTCTCAGCATTGTTTTCATCTGAACCAGCGGATGTTTTGTATCATGGACCGCCAGCATATCGGCGACTGCATCAAGCGTATCCAACAACTTCTTCTTTCGAAGGAACTCTACGAGAAGATCCGTACGACGCTTGATGACGTCAGTCGCCTCCAGAATTTCATATTCTCCCGTCTTCGGCTTACGCTTCGCAGCAGAAAGCTCTGCGTCGGCCGCTTCATCCCCATCAGCTTTCCGCCGCTTTTTGGCGGGCTTGGCATCGGCAGCGTCATTGCTAGGCGCATCCAGCGCTGCAATCTGCCCCTCCGTGAATTTCTGAAACAATATGTTGTCTCCCAGCATCAGCATAGCTTTCTTGCGAACGTATATTTGTGTTTTTTCGACTCCGAGTACCGCTGCAAGTTCCTCAATTTTTTCACCGTTTCTGTGGCGTTCAAGCAGGATCGCGCCCGCCCATACGTAGTCCGGGTAGTATTGCCGCTTATTCTTTGGATTGATCGATACCTGGATTGATTCTTTGACTTCACCGCGCAGTGTCGCAAGATCGCAACCGAGTGGGAGAGTGGCGGTATTTGCTGCTTCCGGAGCGGCCGGTGCAGCTTCGTCGTCGTCGAGAGGAGCCATGAAAAGGAGGGGGAAAGGAATTATTGCTGCTTTGCTGCCGCGAGGCGACGGAGGAGTTCTTCTCTTCGCGCGGCGACATCGATCGGAGGCGCGGGGGCAGGAGGAGCCAGCGGGGTCGCCTTCACTGCGGCAAGAGTACCATCAGAAACTTCAACGGACTTCGGTGCTTTTGCCTTCTTTTGCTGCCTCGGCGGAGGGGGCTGTGCCAGCAATGCCAGGTAGACCTTTTCAAGCTCCCCGAGAACGGTGATTGTTTCGGACCTGACTCCGCCCGCTTCGGTGAGAAGTCTATGGAATTCGTCCCGCAACTTCTGCGGAGCCTTATGTGCGTCGCACAGCGCGTCTGCTTCTTTGTGCAACGCCTGCAGGGCATCGTCAGTGCGCTTCGCAAACCCGGCCACTGGAGCCGGCTCTGCCGTCGCTGCCGGCGGTGGGGGTACTGTGTCCGGACTCATAATGAGCAAGGGGGGCATTGAAGCACATTCACAATATTGTGCAAGAATTCTCATGTGACTGTATATGCCTTCTGCAACTGGTGATCGAAAAAGCCGGTTTCGCCCATCATGCCCGGCGCGATGTACGGATTGCGCCGCACGGGATCCTTCTTGAGGAGGATCTTGCATCCGTTCTGAATCGTGAACGCCCTGTCGATATACGTTTGCGGAGGAAAGAACCGGCCGTCGCGTTTGCATTCCGTTTGTCCCGTCTCCTGCAAATCCTCCTTCGTTGCGTTTGCCCAGTGTTCGAGGCACTGCGCTTGCAGTGGAACAAGATCTGCTTTCGGCATTTTTAGTCGTATTCCTTCAAACAGCGCCTGCGAGAGATCGCGGCCCCGCTGGAAAAATGCCGGTATGGAGACCGAGCCCGCAATTTCGACATCATCGACGACTTGTCTCTTGACCACACGCGGCCCCTTCGGGCCTTTTTTCCCGGCCGGGGGCTTGGGGGGCATGGATGGGGAAGCGGAAGTAGCGCCGCGCTCCCGGGCCCGGAGCAAGGCTTGATATCTTCCCGCCAATTCTTCGGCCCATGCATGAAGATCGATATCCGTTCCACGCACAACATCCACTGCTTGTGTCTGGCCGTTTGTTTCCGGGGGTGTTGAGATCATGCAAATTCCGGCAGGTGCAGTGTTCTGCACATGCAAGGAGGGGGTCATGCTCTCACCCCGTATCGGCGGTGTCCAGAAAATGATAGCGGAAGGCATGTCATGGCGAGGTGCGCCGCAGCGCCTCGAGCCATCACCATGACAACTATTTCTTCTGCAACAACGCCACCGTCTCAATATGCGCCGTATGCGGGAACAGATCCACGGGCTGCACGGTCCGCAGGTCATAGCCTTGCTTGAGCAGTGCTCCCAGATCGCGCGCGAAGGTTGCCGTGTTGCACGAGACATAGACGATTTTCTTCGGCGCATGCGCGATCACGGCTTCGAGCGCTTTGGGGTGGAGTCCGGGGCGCGGAGGATCCACGACGATGACGTCGAACGCATACTTGCCGCCGGGTTTCAGTTGATCGAGCAGCACCTGCTCGCTGCGCCCTTTGTAGAAGCTGATGTTCCCGATGCGATTGCGGCCGGCGCTCTTGAGGGCGTCATCGATCGCTGAGGGATGGCTTTCGACACCCACGACCCGCGCGCAAAACCGCGCGAGATACTGACCGATCGTGCCCATGCCGCAGTAGGCATCGAGGACCGTGTCTTTCATGCTCAGGTCGGCACACTCGGCGATGGCGCGGTAGAGTTTTTCAGCTGCAAACGTGTTGGTCTGGAAGAACGAGAACGGAGAAATTTCGAAGCTGAGGTCGAACAGCCGCTCGGTGATGGTGGGTTTGCCGAGCAGGCAGTGAATTTTGGGAAACTCGGGCTTGTCGTGCAGGCCCATGTGCTCCACGACGAGGAGTGACGCCAGATGCGGGCGGCCGCTGAAGTGGCGGAGGAAAACCTGAAACAGCGGCTCGAGTTCTTTCTTCCGTGCGTGAACAAGGAAGCAAATCATCTGTTCCCCCGTGTGGACGCCACGGCGCAGGAGGAGGTTGCGGAGCATTCCCTTCTGCGTTTTGGGATTGAAGACCGGCAACCGCGTCTGCTCCATGAAACGGCGGACATCACTCAGGAGCATGCTCACCTGTTCGTCGTAGAGGTGGCACTCGCTGATGGGCAGCACAGTCGACCATTCACCCGGCTGGTGGAAACCGACCGTCGGGCCTTCGTCGAAGTGGATGCGCTTCCCGTTTTTTTCCTCGCTGCGCATAGATGTATACCCGAAACTGAATTCGAGCTTATTGCGGTAATTGAACACCTGCGGACTCGGGATGATGTTGAGGACGCGGCCGGGAAGCGTCTGGCGCAGAGCGTCATCCACGGGCGTGAGGTGACTGAGCGTCTCGCGCACGATGTCTTCTTTATACTTAATCTGCTTGTCGTACGGCAGGTTCTGCCACACGCATCCGCCGCAATCGTGGAAATGGGGGCACCGGGCCTGGATCTCGTCTTTAGCCTTGCGAAGCACTTTGACGACTCTCGCTTCGGCGAAGTTGTCCTTCCGCTTGATGATCTCGATCTGCAATTTCTGCCCCGGGATGGAATCGGGAATGAAGACCGGCAGGCCATCCACGTGCGTTAAACCGGACCCGCCAAATGTGAGTTTCTCGACCGTAATCTCGTGCTGAGAGCCCATCTGAGGGCCTTCGGTAGGTATTGACATTAAAGGAGAAATATAGTATAAATTGCTACTTTTCTGCACCCCTTCCCTCAATGAAAAAGAAGCTAGTGCTCATCATCGCAATGGTCTTGGCAACAGGCACTCTTGGCCTCCAACTGCAAGAAAGTATAGCACAGGCAGCCGAGGCTGCAAGCGCTTTTCCGGATGCGGGAACATTCCACGGAAGCTCGCAGACAATCGGGCGGCGTCTCGCCCGACGCATGGCAACCCGTTACCCGAAGACGATTCAGCCGATTGTGTCCGCTCCCCGTCAGCAGGCACTGATCGCAATGGTCGCGCCTCCGTCCGTGACGACGATCAATCCTCCACCGTTCGTTGCTCCTGCGACCCTGAGCTCTGCATCCTCATCAAGTACAGCTTCATCAGTTGCACTTGCCCCGCGAAGCTCGGAGAGCGGAGTGGGGTCGAGTTCCAAAGCGAGTTCCGCGTCATCCGCCTCAAGCTCTGCTTCCTCCGTCGCGAGCTCTGTCTCTTCTTCACTTGCCCCGCAGAGCTCTTCGAGCGGCGTGGGGTCTTCGAGCTCAGTCCAGACGACCGGCCCCGGCCCTGATCCTCTCGCCGCGATCGTTCAGTCCGATATCACGACGCACCATCAGGAACTCACGCGCAAAATTCTCAGCCTTCTCCCCGTGGACTGCCAACGCAAGCTGACGGACTTCCATGTGATCTACGATAATCCGGGTCACCGTGGACTCGCGGGCCGCGGCACGATCGTGATGAACGGTTCCATCGACGACAAGGCATACATTGCGATGCTCCTGCACGAAGGCTTCGGCCACTTCTGGGACCTCACGTGCACGAACGGCGACGCGTCCGCGGGCACGAGTCCCTTCGATGACTTCGGGAGTCCCGTGTACGCGAACGATCCGAGCGCTTCCTTCTATGCCATCTCGTGGACGAGCAACAGTGAACAGAGGGCCAGCTCCACCGATCTTGATTTTGCCTCCGGGTACGGCAGGGGCGACCCGATCGAAGATATGGGAGAAAATGCCGTCGCATTCGTTCTGACGCGCGAGCGGATGGAGGGGCAGGCGAAGCAGAGTACGGTGATGGCACAAAAACTGGCGTGGTTCCAAGCGTACTTCCCCGTGCAGCAGCGCCTCGCATCCGGCTCGGTGTGGGACGGGACGGTGGTGTGGGATGCTTCCAAAACTCCGTTTACGTTATTGGGATATTAGAGATTAGAGTAATAGAGATTAGGATCGAACAAATGATCGCCCTAATATTCTAATACTCTAGTATTCTATTATTGTAATCCCCGTGCGCCGTCCCCTCCTCCTCGCCATCTGGCTTCTTCTGGACTATCTGCTTTTCAACGGAGCATATGCCTTGGCCTATTTCCTGCGCGTGGGATGGATTCTGAGCAGTGACCTGCCGCTCTGGGATTACATGGTTGTCGTGGCGCTGAGCGGCGTGCCATGGCTTTTGATATTGATCGCGACGCGGACCTTTGGATTGACCCGTAATCAGCGCACTGCGCGCAATGTCACTTTCATTCTCTATGCCGCCGTTGTGGGGGTCGCACTTGTGACCTCGGGCTACTTCTTCCTGTTCCAGAAGATTTTCAGCCGGATGCTGATGCTGGAGGCGCTGATCTTGAGCGTGGTCGCGACGTGCATCGCGCACGCCGTGATGGGACTGCTGATGCGCATACTTCTCAGGGCAGGAGCACCCACGTACCCCACACTGATCGTGGGCGTGACGCGCGAGTCGAAGCATTTGATTGAGCTCCTCGAGCGCCGTCGGCATCCATTGCGCCCCGTCGCGATTCTGGACGGCACGGGCGTCAAAGAGTCGCACATCTGCGGCGTGCCGGTGCTGGGAAAACTCAATAAGCTGGATGACGTGCTGGGCGGAATGAACATCACGCATTTGATCCAGTGCAGCGAGATCGAGCAATCCATCAATCTCATCGGGGCGTGCCGGTCACGCGGCATCACCTATATACAATTGCCTTCCATTCTCGGGATCGTAGAGCACGATGACAGCATAGAACCGTTGGAAGGGAAACAGGTCATGATCGTGAGTCCGCGGCGGGGGTGGTGGGACCGGTTTTTCAGGTAACATCACGGTATGCGCGCATTCATCCTTGCCGGCGGCTTCGCAACGCGTCTCTGGCCCCTCACTGAGCACCGCCCCAAGCCCCTGCTGCCGCTTGCGGGGAAGGCGCTCTTGACGCATTTGATCGCGAAGCTGCCGCAGGATCTTCCCGTGACCGTGAGCACGAACGCCGCATTCCAGCACGCGTTCAACCAGTGGATGGATTCCATGGCCGATTCCGTGAGTCGCGAGTTTGAACTGGTGATCGAAGACACCCGCGCCGATGATCATAAACTTGGCGCACTCGGCGCCATCGCGCAGTGGATACGGCAGGAGAAGATTGATGATGATCTGCTGATTCTGACGGGCGATAACTATTTGGGATTCTCGATGCCGGATTTCCTCGGGTCATTCAACGGCAATGCACTGATCGCCGCGCATGACATCGGAGATCCCGCACGCGCGTCGGCATTCGGCGTCGTGACACTCGATCCGGGGGGCGCAAAGCGAGTCACAAAGTTTGAGGAAAAACCAAAAACGACCGACTCAACGCTCATCAGCACCGGCTGCGTCATCCTCCCTCGCTCCGTCCTGCCCATCCTCATCGAATTCGCCGCGCTGAAGCCCGATAATCTGGGAGGTATTTTCGAGGAATTACTGCGTCGTCGCGTCCCGATCGACTGCTTTACCTTCACCGAACCGTGGATGGACATCGGCTCGTTTCAATCGTATCTGGAAGCGCATCGCGCGCTCGTGGGTGAACGATTGATTCTCGAGAATGGAGCCGCGTTCGACGGTTCGACTGCAAAAGGAGGCGTCGTCGTGGGGGCCGGGAGCAAGGTCACAAACAGTGAACTGGACGACACGATGGTCTTCGACCGCTGCGTGATCGAGGACTGCACGCTCCGCCACTGCGTGATCGACAATGAATGCACAGTAAGAGGTGTGGATCTGCAGAATCAGATGTTAAGAACGGGCACGAAATTGGAGGTGGACTGGTAGACAAATGCCACGCGGCATGACAATCTGAGCTTGTTGTCAGACCATCTGACCATTTGCCCATCCGACCATGCGCTTCCGGCGAATCATCTTGCCACTGGCACTGAGCCTCCTCGTCCTGTCCGCCTGCAACCGCGGCCCCGCTTTACGTTACAAACTGACGTTCGATACCGATAACCTCGGACGCAGGACGCTCCTCACCACCGCGACGGCACGCGTCATGGAACGGAGACTCATGGGACTGAAACAGAACGTGAAATCGGGTGACGTGAGTGTGAATGGCGACAGAGTGACGATGTTGCCCGCGGGCAAACCGGTCGCCGATGAACTCCGGCGGCAGCTGAGCGTTCCCTTCGAAATGCGCGTGATGCGCGAAGCCGATGCCGCAACCGCCGATATCACCGGCCCTCTGGGCGAAGGATTCAAAGAAACCGGCCTCACCGAGAAGGAAATCGCATGGGTAACGGTGCGGAAATCGTCGATGCCGCTCAAGGCGCTGGCGCAGATCGAGTTCACCGACGCCGGCAAAACACTCCTCAAAAAAGTCTTCGCACAGAATAAGGGCAAAACACTCGCGTTCTTCCTCCGCGCACGCCTGATGTCCAAAAAGCTCGTTACCGCCGAGGATGCGAAGCTCGATTCCGTAAGCATCGACGGCATTCCGAGCATGGAGCTGGCGGAGATATTCGCGGATGACGTGAATGTGGGGGTTCATGTGACGTTTAC
>CAZXIO010000011.1:0-13127 GCA_964640805.1 uncultured Candidatus Peribacteria bacterium | reverse complement strand
GCTATCCTCTCCCAGCCCCATGCCGACGCAACGCAGTCTCCTTTGGCCAATCGTCACGATCCTGATCGCGGCATTCGTCGTGTTCACGGCGCTTCCGCAAAACTGGAAAACATGGGCGCCGGGATTCTTCGGGAATGCCGGACTGCATCTGGGACTGGATCTCGCGGGCGGCACGCAGCTCGATTTTCGCATTTCGGAAGAGGAAATCCGCCAGCAATTGGATCACATCGATACGCAGATACGGGAGGGTGAACGAAGCGGGATGAAGGCGGACGATCTGAGCCTGCTGCGGGCGCAGCGCAAAAGCGTCGAGGATCAGCAGAGTAATCTGGTGGAAGCGATTCGCACGGTGCTGGAGCGCCGTATCAATGCTCTGGGCGTGAGCGAGGCCGTGATCACCCCGTCGTACCTTGGGCAGGAAAAACACCTGCTCGTGGAGTGCCCCGGCGTCGTGGACGTGCAGGAATGCATCAAGGTGGTGGGGAAGACGATTCAGTTGGAATTCAAGGAGGAGTTCACGGTAGCCACCGATGATTTCAGGAACGACGTGCGCACGAAAGTTGCCACGACCCTGCGCAGAATGACCCGGAGCGGCGCGAGCCTGCAGCAGATCGGGCAGGACCAGGGCTCGCAGCTGGATGTGACCTACCTCGGATCCACGGCATTCTTCCGAGATCTTCTGCCAAAAGGACTCGAGAATCTGTGGAACGTGCAGCCCGGCGGCGTCGTTCAAAAAGACGTGGCGGTCGATTGCAGGAATGCCGGCATGTTCCCCGTTGAATTCCTGAAGCAGTACTGCACCGACGCGAACGGTCAATTTGCAGCGAATGTGGTTCCCGGCATCGCGCTGACACAGGTGCTGAGGCCCCTCACGGCGACGGGCCGGGTGCTGAACGTTGCAGGCCTCGCGTTCGCGCAGCTCGCAAAGACGGAGGAAGGTGCTTTGTTCGCGCACAAAGAGAACTGGACACTCGATACCTCCGTGGACAGCCGCATCACGGGGGCGCTCAGGCAAATGCAGAACGGAGAACTGCGCGCGGTTGCAACGGGTGACGATGCTGCTGCGATTCTGTTCCTGCAGCAGCTGCGGCCCGGGGCGGAGCAATTCGAAGCCAGCCACATCCTTGTGGCGTACAAGGGAGCGGCCGAGGCGGGAGCGGGGGTCACGCGCACGCGGGCCGAGGCGCAGGAAAGAGTCGATCAACTGAAGAAACAACTGGATGGCGGCGCGAACTTTGAATCGCTTGCACGGGCGCAATCCGACGGACCGTCGCGGGCGAGCGGCGGCAGACTGGGCCCCATTGCGCGCGGCGTGATGGGCACGGCGTTCGAGAACGCGGCGCTGGCGCTCAAACCCGGCCGGATCGGCTCGCCCGTGGAAACCCCCTACGGCTTCCACCTCATCCGGCTCGATAAAGCCGCGTTCGTAACGCCCTCCACGGCCGACGTGGACATGCTCACGGTGAAAGGCCCCGGCAGCGAAGCGCGCGCGCAGACGATGGCGGCGCAGCTGCAGGCGGGGGAAGTGAGGGCAAGCGAACCTGCACTCACGGTGCGCCTGCTCCTCCACTGGCTCACCCCCAGCGGCTGGAAAGACACCGAGCTTGATGGCAAGCATTTCCGCCATGCATCCGTCACGATGGACCAGACAACGAACGCGCCCGTCGTGCAGATCGCATTCGACGGAGAGGGGGCAAAACTCTTTCAGGAACTCACCAAACGCAACATCGGCAAGCGCGTCGCCATTTACGTGGGCGGCGAGCAGGTCACCGCGCCGCGCGTGAACGAGGAGATTTCGGGCGGGACGGCCGTGATTTCGGGCAACATGGATCTGCCCGCGGCGCAGGCGCTGGCTCAGGATCTGAATACCGGCGCCATCCCCGCGCCCATTCATCTGACGGGACAGTACACGATCGAGGCCACGCTGGGTGATGCGGCGCTCCAAACCTCCCTTCTCGCCGGCTTCATCGGCATTGTGATCCTGATGCTCTACATGATGGTGGTGTACCGCCTTCTCGGCGTCGCCGCCAACCTTGGACTGATCATCTTCGCATTCATTCTCTTTGCGATTCTGAAGCTTCCGCTGCTCCTCTTCACAAGCAACTACATCGTGCTCACGCTCGCGGGTATGGCGGGAGTGATCCTGAGTATCGGCATGGCCGTGGACGCCAACGTGCTCGTGTTCGAACGCATGAAGGAAGAACTTCGCAGAGGCAGGTCGCTCAAATCGGCGCTCGAAGCGGGCTTCAAACATGCGTGGCCCGCCATTCGCGACGGGAATGTGAGCACCATCATCACCTGCGTCATCCTCTTTATGGTGGGCACCTCCATCGTGCGCGGCTTTGCGGTAACCCTCGGCATGGGCGTGGTTCTTTCGCTCTTCACGGCCATCACCGTCACGCGCTGGATCCTCAGACACATGATCGAAATGCCGTTTG
Organism: uncultured Candidatus Peribacteria bacterium; assembly: GCA_964640805.1. Taxonomy (GTDB): domain Bacteria; phylum Patescibacteriota; class Gracilibacteria; order Peribacterales; family Peribacteraceae; genus CAYTEH01. Next base: position 10,689 of record CAZXIO010000011.1, on the reverse strand, counting down.
CGCAGAATTTGAAACTCTATGGAGTGAAAAAGCCTCCGGAGGAGTCACAACCCTGAAACCATGGACACCCTCATCCTCCGCGATCTTGAGCTTCTGACACGGATCGGCGTGACGGATGAGGAGCGCAGGACTCCACAGCGCGTGCTGTTGAGCGTGGACATGGCTGTCGATGCGCGCACCGCGGGGAAGAGTGATAATGTGACGCAATCGATTGATTATGCGGCGGTGGCGGAGGAACTGAAGACACTCGCGAAGACGGAGAGAAAGACGATTGAGCGACTGGCGGAGGATGCTGCAACGATGATTCTTGAGCGTTTTCGGCCGGCTTCGGTGACGGTGACGGTGACGAAGTTTCCGCCGCTGGGAACGAGGCAAGTGGAACTGAAGATCACGAGGCCTTGAGAGTCCCTCGTACGCTCGCCGACCTGCACCACAACATCTGTTACTCAAGTTCAATCTCAGCAGGCAGAATGCCTGCGCCTTGCAGCGACTGAGCTTAATTCTCAGGCAGCCAGAAAGGCTGCCGGCAGGCTTTCTGCCTGCCACTTGAGGGTAAAGAGGCTGAGGCTCAGGAGCGGCCTTTCTGGCCGCTGAGATGGCAATCAGGAGCAGAATCGACACGCTTCTACCCCGAGCGCATCATTCCCCTGTCTCATGCCCCCTGTCTCCGTCTTCCTCGGCCTCGGCTCCAACATCAACCCCGAAGCGAACTTGAGGAGCGCTGCCGACCTTTTGCGATCCCACTGGCCCGGAGTCCGCTTCTCACACGTGTACCGATCCAAGGCACGTGAGGTCGAAAATCAGGATGATTTTCTGAACGCCGTCGCCGTCATCGAGACGGATGACTCGCCCGAGACGATCTCTGCGCATCTTCATGAGATTGAACGGACACTCAAAAAATCCCCTCCGTTCAAATTCGGCCCCCGCACGATTGATCTCGATCTTCTCCTCTATGGCGATCTGATTCTTCCAAGTCGAGAAAAATGGCCACACGAGTCAACGAATCAGCGAGTCAACGAATTAACGATCCCCCATCCCCGCATGCACGAGCGCCGCTTTGTACTGGAGCCGCTGTGTGAGTTGATTGATCCGAAAGCGCGGCATCCTGTTCTCGACAGTACGTGGAAAGAGCTGCTCCAAAAGACGATGGATCAAGATTGTCGCAGAGCCGGATTCGATCTTTGAGGCAAAATCCTCTACACTTCGCCCCAATCCATGCCAAAAACCCTCACCACCGGCATTCACTGGGGCGCACGCAGCCCGCGCGACCGCGGCCCCGTGATCGCCACGGTGCACGACCCCAAATGGCGCAATGCCATCGGCGCCCATGCGGGCACGTACGGTGTGCAGCACGGCGTGGCGGTGGCGCGGGGGACGCTCGACCCCGCGTACAAACCCGACTTCACCGATACCTACCCCACGAACCTCATCCGCCCGAACCCGAAGTGGTTTGAGGAGGATGCGATCGTCTCGATGGATCCGTTCGGCGCGGTGGTGTGGGACGTGTTCCGCGATCAAGCCGATAGAGGGGCAGAAATCCACCCGACGATCGCCATCACCAAGGCACACATTCAGATTCCCGAGATCGCGGACGCCATGCGGGCGGGGCGCCTGGAGCCCGATGGAGAACTTCTGCGCGAGAACAATGAGTGCGCCATCACGAAGGTGGCAATTGAGCCCGTGTGGCACCTGCCGGGTGTCGCCAGGCGCTACGGGATTGAAGAAAGTCTGCTGAGGGAGTCCATCAACACACAGGCCGGCGGCATGTACCCCGATCTCATCGGCCGCAAAGACCTGAAGGTGTTCCTGCCACCCATCGGCGGGCACACGGTGTACATCTTTGGAGATCCCAACAAAGTGGGCGACCCGGCGGTGACGCTCTCGCTCCGGGCCCATGACGAATGCAACGGCTCGGATGTGTTCGGGTCCGACATTTGCACCTGCCGCCCCTACCTGGCGTACGCGATCGAAGACGCGATCAAGACGGCACAGCAGGGCGGCGTCGGCGTATTTGTCTACTCAAGAAATGAAGGACGGGCAATGGGAGAAGTGACGAAGTATTTGATCTATAACGCCCGCAAGCGCCAGAAGCAGGGGGACCGGGCCGAAGACTATTTCCACCTGGCCACCCGCGTGGCCGGCGCATCGGACTTCCGTCTCTATCATTTGATGCCGGATGTACTCCACTGGCTCGGCATCACGAAGATCGATCGGTTCATGTCCATGAGTAACTTGAAGCACGACGTCATTACGGGCGCGGGGATCCAAATCCTCGAACGCATCCCCATCCCCAAAGAATTGATTCCTCCCGATGCCCACGTGGAACTGAACGCCAAAATCGCGAGCGGCTACCATAGCGACGGCTACGTGCCGGGCAAGGAGGAGCTGCGCCGCTCCGCCGGCCGCAAACTTACAGAGTAATCCATGCCACGACCCGCCCCTTACCTCAGCGTCAGTGCCCTCACGAAAAAAGATGATGTGCTGAGCGTGACAAAAGCTTTTCATGACGCAGGATTTTCACTCTCCTCTCCATGCCTTCCCGTCGTGGGATTCTTGCTCTCACAAGGGGAACAATCACTGAAAAAACGGTGGCCCAAGCGCTACGCGGACCCTGCGATGCTGCCGGAACTTCTGACCGCATGTACCCATATCCTGCCGGCGATCCATTACGAAGCTCCTAACGCCGGTTCCATTGCCGGTGAGCTGACCGCGCTCTTGCGGACGATTGCCGGTGCTCACCCTTCGCCGATGCTGCAGGTGAATACGGAACTTTCTGATGACCTTGTGAAGCAACTCGATCGGCTGCATCAAGAATTCCCGACACTGCCGATCATCTTGCAGCTGCGACCGGGACTTCTCGGCATGCGTGATCCGGACACCATCGCCAAAACTCTTCTGCCATGTGCCCCGAACATCCGGCGTATCCTCATCGATCCCTCGTGCGGGGTGGGCACAGCATTGGATCTGACTTTCGCGTCGGCTCTCTACCGCACATGCAAGACTCTGCTGCCCGATGTCGGCATCGGTTTCGCGGGAGGGCTGTCGGGGCGCAATCTGAACGATGTATTGACGTCACTGATCGAAACCCTCGGCTCCCATGACTTCAGCATTGATGCCGAATCGGGCCTCCGTGGCGAAAGGGATGAATTGGATCTGGCGGCGGTGGCGGCATACATCCGTGCAGCACGCCCTCTTCTGGCGTGATACCATGATTCTATGAAGAAGACCGAGGCCACTGGCCGGTTACGGAAAAACGTGAAGCGAAAGAAGCCTCAATCTGTCGACCACTTTTTCAAAGAGAACGTGCTTGGGGCCGGAGGACTCTGGAGTAGGTACGTGAAGAGCTTGCGGACCGCGGGTATGGCGGCTAAAGAAGTGGAGCGTTTTTCGGGCGCGGTGGAACCGGTCCTCACCGCTCTTGCACAGGGATTCAAAGTTCGTGGCGTGGCGCTATCGCAGATGGATCTGGGGCTTCTCCTCGGTTTCACGGCGCCTGAGCTTCTTCCTGAACGCAAGAAATCCCCCAAGCGGTCGGAGCTTTACTGGCATCCGACCGAGACGGTTCGCTTGAGCGAGAATTTGGGCGTCTTCCGCCTCGACGTGACGAAACTACCCTACAGCGCCCGCCGCGAGGTGCTCCATCACTTCATCACGCTGGTCTACGATCCTGGGCTGACGCTGGACGAACAGATGGATGTGCTCCGATGGATGGCCGAAGAAAAAATCGGGCAGATGGAAGAGCGCGGCACGATCAAAGTGGGCATCCTTCACTCCCTCACCGGCACCATGGCCCTCTCGGAGCGGCCGCTCGTGGATGCGACCATGATGGCGATCGATGAAATCAACGCCGCGGGCGGCGTGCTGGGGCGGCGCATCGAGCCGATCGTGGTGGACGGCGCGTCGGATTGGGACACTTTTGCCGAGGGGGCCGTGAAGCTTGTGACGGAGGACGGCGTGAGCAGCGTGTTCGGCGGATGGACCTCGGCCAGCCGCAAAGCCATGAAACCGATCTTCGAGAAATACGGGAATCTGCTCTGGTATCCGCTCCAGTACGAAGGATTGGAAGAGTCGGCCAACATCATGTACACGGGCGCCGCCCCCAACCAGCAGATGCTGCCGGCGGTGAATTGGGCATTCAAAAATCTCGGCAAGACGTTCTTCCTGGTCGGGTCGGATTACGTCTTCCCGCGCAGTGCCAACGCGATCATGCGGGCGCATATTGAAGAGCTCGGTGGCACCGTGGTGGGTGAAGAGTACGAGGAATTGGGAGGACGCAACTTCACCGGCATCGTGGGCAAGATCCGCAAAGCGCGACCGGCGGTGATCCTCAATACTATCAACGGGGACAGTAACATCGCGTTCTTCAAACAATTGCGAAAGGCGGGCATCGCGGCACGGGACATTCCCACACTCTCGTTCAGTGTGGCGGAAGAAGAGATCATCGGCATCGGCCCCGCATCCGTCGCAGGCGACTTCGCCGCGTGGAACTACTTCCAGAGCCAGCGCTCGCAGCGCAACCGCTCTTTCGTGAAGCACTTCCAAAAGAAGTACGGCAAGAAGCGTGTGACTGATGACCCCGTGGAGGCGGCATACTTCGGCGTGTACCTGTTTGCGCAAGCTGTCGAGAAGGCGAACTCGGATGACGTGCTCGCCGTGCGTGACGCGGCGAAGGGGCAGGTGGTGTATGCGCCCGAGGGCGAAGTGATGATTGATCCCGATTCTCAGCATGTCTATCGCACGGCGCGCATCGGCCAGATCCGCAACGACGGTCAGTTCGATATCGTCTGGAGTTCCGATACGCCGATCAAGCCCGAGCCGTACCCGCACTATAAGTCGAAACGTGAGTGGGAAGACTTCCTGGAGGGGCTCTATAACGGCTGGGGAAAGCATTGGGCCAAACAGTAATTTGAGGGTCCTTGCCTGCCTGCCGGACAGGCAGGGACTCTCAGGAATCCCTGGAATCTTCTGATTCCCATCGTTTTTTCCATTACACTGTGTCCCTCTTCCCTCACCCACACCATGCGTTTGCGCTCTTGCTTCTCTCCCAGCCTCCTCGCCTCCGCCCTGATGCTCACGGGCCTTCTGATGACGTCTGCGCACGCAGCCCCCGTGCAGGACTGGGGTATTTTGCCGGTTGTTGATGCACAAACCGACCACATCCGCGGCAACCCGACGCCGAAAGTGACGCTCATCGAGTACGCAGATTACGAATGCCCCTTCTGCAAGAATCACCACAAGACAATGCAGATGCTCATGGAGCGCTTCCCGAACAAGATCAATTGGGTCTACCGCCATTTCCCTCTGAGCTTCCACCAGAATGCAGAGAAGGAAGCTGAGGCCTCGGAATGCATCGCAGAGCTGGGAGGAAACGATACGTTCTGGAAGTTCACGGACGCGATTTTTGAGCGCACCACCTCGAACGGCAACGGATTCTCGCTCGCCAAACTCGGCCCGCTGGCACAAGAGCTCGGCGTGGACCAGACCAAGTTTCAGGACTGCCTCGATAGCGGGAAGTATGCGAAAAAAGTGCAGGCGCAGATGGACGCAGGAACGGTGGCAGGTGTGAACGGCACTCCGGCCACATTCGTCGTGAAGACCTCCAACGGTAAATGGCAGATGATTTCGGGCGCCGTGGATTACCCGCAATTCAATGACGTTGTGACCGCGATGTTACAAAGTACATGGACACCACCTGTAATTCCCGAAGGAGCAGGCATTCTGCCTGCTGATGCAGGAGTGCCCGCTCCTGATATTCTGCCTGCTGAGGACACCCAAACCTCAGCTCCCCCGAAAGTGAATCTGAAAACCGATCACATTCGCGGCAACAAAGACGCGAAGATCACGCTGATCGAGTACGCGGATTTCGAGTGTCCGTTCTGCCAGCGTCACACGGCCACGCTCGCCCAGTTGCTGCGCAAATACCCGAAGACCGTGCGCATCGTGTATCGCCACTTCCCGCTGGAATTCCACACGGGCGCCAAGCAGAAGGCTGAGGCGTCAGAGTGCGTGGCAAAACTCAAAGGCAACGAAGCATTCTGGAAGTTCCATGACCTGCTCTTCCGCAGGATCAATGTGACCGTCGATAAACTCCCATTGCTTGCCCGCAGCGCGGACATCGATATCAATGCATTCAAAAAATGCACGGGCGGAGGAACGGTATCGAGTCACGTTGCGATGGATATCCAGGGCGGCCAGGAATCGGGCGTGAACGGAACTCCGGCCAACTTCATCGTCAACGAGCGCACGGGTGAGTTCACGATGATCAGCGGCGCAGTGCCTCTGAGTAGTTTCACCGCCGTGATTGACCCGATGCTCAAAGGAAAGTGGAAGCCTACAGGAGCAGGCATTCTGCCTGCTGATGGTGCCGCTCAGGTTCCGGATGTCTACATCGTCCCGCAAAAGACCGTCCCCGCACCGGACGTGGATCGGTCGTGGGATCATATTCTTGGCGACGCCAATGCGCGCATGTCGTTGGTGGTCTACATGGGGGTCGGTGACCCGTTCAGCGTCCGGATGTACCCAATGCTGCAACAGCTTGTGGATTACTACCGTGGGCACCTCAACGTGGTCTACCGTCACCTCCCGCTCAATTTCCAGCCTACGTCTCAGACCGGCGCCGAAGCCATGGAATGCGCTGCGGAACTCAAAGGACATGCGGCTTTCTGGAGTTATGCCAACAAGCTCTACGCCGAGCCCGAGCGGACGGACTACACCGCTATTGCGGCACAGGTAGGGCTCGATCCCTCCGAGATGGCCACATGCATCTTCCGCGGCACCCGCAAGCAACACGTCAAACAGGACAGCGAAGGCGGCACGGCAGCCGGTGTGGACGGCACTCCGACGAGCTTTCTGATCGACACGCTCGGCAAGAAGCAATGGGTAATTCAGGGCGCCCAGCCGATCGAGTCCTTCCGCTCGACGATCGATGATGCGGTCAAAAGCCTTTCTCCATGAAGAATCTCTTCTCCAGTTTGCTGGCTGCAATCGGGGAAAACCCGAAACGCGAGGGGCTGAAGAAAACCCCTCAACGCGCGGCCGATGCGTGGACATTCTTCACATCGGGATACGACATGGATCTGAAACAAGTCGTGAACGATGCACTGATGCCAAGTGATACCGAGGGCGCGCCGCGTGGCGACAAAGTCGCTTTACGCGGCATGGTGATTGTGAAGGACATCGAGGTGTACTCGATGTGCGAACACCATCTGCTCCCCTTCTTCGGCAAAGTGCACATCGGGTATATTCCCCGAAAGAAAGTCATTGGCCTCAGCAAAATCCCCCGCATCGTCGACATGTTCGCACGGAGACTGCAGGTGCAGGAACGCCTGACCCAACAGATTTGTGATTGTCTCGATGACGTCCTGAAGCCCAAAGGCATCGGGGTGGTGATGGAGTGCAGCCACCTGTGCATGATGATGCGCGGGGTCGAAAAGCAGCACAGCAAGGCCATGACCAGTTCCGTCAAAGGGCTGTTCAAAGACGACGCGCGGACGAGGCAGGAGTTTTTGGAGCTAATCAAGCAGTAAAAACAAAAACATTCCCTCTCCTACCGCAGTGGGAGAGGGTTAGGGAGAGGGCCCTCAGACAGCCATAGCAAACTGCACCTCCGCCGGATTCTTCACCATGATGCGTTGCAACGCAGGATTGATGACCTCCGCCGCTTCCTCGTGATATCCGGTCTCCTGCGCCTCATCGTAGACCCTGAGCACGTCTTCGATATTCTGCGAAACCTCCAGACGGTCTTCCCACAACTTCTTTTGAATCTCACCGTAGTCCCCCGTTTCCTGCAGCGCGACCATGAATGTTTCTTCACCAACGTCGTCGATCAGGTCATTTGCAAGTTCCTGACCCTCTGCATACGTCTCTTCGGGCTGACCGGGTCGCTTCCCCTGCGGGCCCTCTCCCATTTTGATCGACGTTCCGCGTTCCACGTAACCCTCAAACATGGTCGTGACGTTATGACGTGCGCCATCGCGGATAATGGCGACATCGGGATTCGGCACATCGGGCGCGACGTGGCTTGCATGACCGACTTCTTTGTCACTTTCATGGATGACCGTTCTTTTCAGTTCCGTGGGATCGAGCACCAAATCTTCAGCAACGACCGCTTTCTCGGGCTGCTCAAGCCCCGTTTGGCCGTTCACACCATCCCCCAGATCGTCGCTGAGACCAACTTTCTCATGACCTTCAGTTGCAACTTCGATCTCCTCCGCCTTCCCTTCCATCACTTCCTTCATTTCCCCGAGCTGTTCGACCGTCAGGCCACGGACATGTTCTGTGACGGGAGAATTGTCGGCAGGATGCAGCGGGTCTTCGAGTGCGACGACATCCTTCCGGACGTGATTGCGCAGTTCGCCTAGGTTTTCCGAAACCTCCGCAGCGTGCGTGAGCTGCGCCTCCACCGCCGCCTCTACGCTGTCTCGCCCTGCCGATGCTCTATTGATGGGTGTCATATGCACCCACTATGACCGATCAAAATCACCGCTCCACGAATGAACATGTCGAACGGGAGGCATGGCTGATTTAGCTCTTCCCTAAGCCATGCTATGAATGGGCCTGATGTCTTTCACGACAGGAACATTCCTCGGCTAGGCAGCCTTGTTGCTCTGCTCCGGCTCGTCCTCCCGAATGGCAAGCGGGTTCTGCTGCTTTGCCGGTAAAGGCAGTACGTCCTGCGAGACGGGCTCTCCGGCCGCCTGCACCTGCTCCGACTGCTTCGACGAATCGAGGAAATCTCGCAACCACCCGCGTGTGTCTTGCCAGAATTTCACCCGCTCGGCCCGTTTCGTCTTCGCATCCGGTTGATTCTCCGTGACATCGTTGCCATCCGGCTCTGCTCCGACATTGGCGTCGATATGAGCGTCAACTGCACTGAGCACGCGCGCCTTCGCCAATTCCCGTTCTGCGGGGTTCGTCGCTTGCTTGGCGCCAAGAATCTCCTTCATTAAATCCAATTTGCCACCGGCCGTGTCCTGTACACGATGTTTTTCCTGCTCCGATTCGGCCTGCTTGATGCCCTCAAGCATCGACATATCGCGTGCAGAGATCGCATTGGGAACATTTTCGATCGGTTCGTTGGGCATAGGTCAGTGGGTATGAAACTGTGTATATAATATCATATTTTCATAATATTTGCAAGCACTGTCAATTTCCAACCACCTTTCGATTCCCGATACAACAAGATTCACCGAAATGTGCCGACATGCGCTTTGTGGCGGCCAAAAAATAAAATCGTGATGCCTCCGATCACTGCCTTTTGCGTTCCCATGTCTCGAACGTGAAGGCATAGACATGCCTCTCATCTTTCTCATGTTTCTCCGATGCCGTGAGCGTCCATTGATCGGCGGGAAGCTCGGGAAACGTGACGTCACCCTCCAATTGACCATGCACTCTTGTCATATAGACGCGGTCTGTCATCGGCAATGCCTGCCGGTACACGTCACCTCCGCCGAAGATGAATGCCTCGCCGGAAGGATCATGCTCTACGGCCTTCAGCGCCTCTTCCAATGACGGAACGACCTCGCAGCCGGGATACGTGATTTTCTGACTCGTGATCACGATATTGCGCCTGCCGGGGAGTGCGCGGCCGATGGATTCATACGTCTTGCGCCCCATGATGAGCGGGTACCCCATCGTGAGCTCTTTCATGCGCTTGAAATCATCGGGCAGATGCCAGAGGAGCTTGTTGTGCCCGCCAATCACGTTGTTTTCGTCTGCCGCGACGATGATCGAAATGGTCATATTTGGTTGCATAGTACAACCATATGCCCTACTATACTAGCATATGGCTACTAAAGGCGTACATATCCGGATTGATGCGAAGCAGAAGAAGCGTCTGGAAGAGTTGTTTGAGAGAATGGGGCTCGATGTTCCCACAGCCGTGCGTATTTTCTTCAAGCGAGTGGAAATTACCGGAGAAATCCCATTCCCGGTCGGTGCGAATCAGGAGATTGATAATTACTCTCCCCGGCAACTTGCGTATTTTGACAAACTTGCGAGAGACGCGAAGCAAGGAAAAAACATCGCAGCCAGCTTCCAATTGCCTGAGCAAAGCAAGGAGATGCATCGATGGCTCATGCAAAAATGATCATTCGTTTTGCCAAATCGTTTGAAAGGCAGTTCAAAAAGCTTTCAATGGAACACCAAAAGCGAGCGGACGAGGCATTGGCTGTGTTTGAGAAAGACCCTTTTCTTCCGTCCCTGCGGAATCACCCACTGAAGGGAATACAAGAAGGCATGCGAAGTATTTCCGCAGGACATGATCTGCGCCTGCTCTACACTGAGGAAGAGGGACATGTCATCGTCCTCTTTGTCGACGTTGGTTCCCATAACGACGTATACCGGTAATTACACCGCGATCGGCGCTTTAATGGACGGATGCGGGTCATACCCAATGATTTCAATGTCTTCGAACCGGAAGTCATCGATACTCTTCACAGTAGGATTGAGCTTCAATTGAGAAATCTTCCGTGGCTCCCGGCCGAGTTGCTCCCGTGCCTGTTCCAAATGATTCAGATACAGATGCGCGTCGCCGAGCGTATGGACGAAGTCGCCGACGCCGAGCCCGCACACCTGCGCGATCATGTGTGTGAGCAGCGCATAGCTGGCGATATTGAACGGGACGCCCAGGAACACATCGCCGCTGCGTTGGTAGAGCTGGCAGCTCAATTGATTATTGACCACATAGAA
>CAZXIO010000010.1:0-22113 GCA_964640805.1 uncultured Candidatus Peribacteria bacterium | reverse complement strand
GTTTTTTGCTGAAGTGATGCTGGGAGCAGCCGAAAAGATTGAAATTCCGATGCAGTGAAAAATGGAAAGTAGGGAAGGATGACCTAGATGTTGAAGCAATTGTAGAGCGGTGGCGACGACAGAAAAGAAATTTTGTTAAAAAATGAATAGGTCAATTTTATAAAAGCACTACCAGATGCAGCAAATTCCATTACGTATCGGTTTTTCACTATCCCATCTCGTTCAGCAGATCCACGAGGTGTTCCCGGCTCGTGACCATATCCACTCGCTCCCGCACGGATTCATCGTTCAGATTCAGACGTTTTAGCTTGTCCTTGCCGTCCACGATGATGAGATCGATCCGTCCGAAGTCGGTGCCGTGCTTCCGCGCATAAGCGGCAAGCCCCTTCGCCTTCTCGACGGCGTCATCGAGCTGGGTGCCATGTGGGTCGAGGATATCGACGACGATGCCACTCTTCGTTTTGCGGAAGGCGACGACGTCCGGATAGAGCGGGTGCCTCTCATTGTGTTTTTCGTAGGGAATGCAGAGCGCCCAATCCTTTCGAGGGAGGAGACGCAGCCACCCGATGACGGACTTGTCTCCCTCTATGAGTTCATGCACGACCTTCGCCTCCCATTTGTTGAGCACCGCGCGGAACTTCCCGCGCCCGTCCTTGTAGAGATGCTCTTCATAGACTTCGCCTTCGTCCTTGATCTCCATATCCGGAGGAAGCAGTAGATTTTCTGACTCCGGCTCCTTCGCGATGCGCCGGAGAGCGTTGTACCTCTCGCGGGCTGCCGTACCAAGTGCCCGTATCGCCTCATCGTACTTCCGTTGCAGTGTCTGCAGTCTCTCTCCGCAAAGTTCCTCCAAGACATTCAACACCTTCTCTTCCATCAAAAGGCCGACGAGTTCCAGCTTGCTCTGGAGCGGCTTTTTCTCCTTTTCCTTCGAGCGCCAGAACTCCATATGTAGCCCCTCCCCGAGCGTCCGGCTGCAGCGAGAGAAGAGATCCTCGATATTCTCCTCCGTAGCCTTGATGAGGATTGTTTTGCTTTCAGGAGATGAACTATCGGAGCGGTACCCGACCCATGTTTCTCGGACTTCGATCTCCTCATTGGCCGCGAGGTTCCCGATGAACGTAGCGTTCTTCTTACACTTCCCGAGTTCCCGGTCCAGCGCCTTCACGATCAGATCCTTCACGGCATCAAGTTCCTTTGCATCGATCTCGTCGCTCGCAAGATAGCGGGCAAAGCGCATGAGCCGCCGGACGTTCGAGATCTTCGTGACGCGCTCGACGCGGTACGAGGGAAGCTGCTGGTAGCTTTCGATACATTTCTGCTGTTTGGGATCGAGCGAGACACGCACGAGTGATGCACCATCCTGCACTTCGACGGGGATCCCGCTCTCGGGATCAGGATTACTGAGATCATCGACGATCTTCCGCAATCCCGTGGCATCATAGTGCGGCAGGAAGAGGCCGACGCTATTGAGGAGATCGCTCCCCTCGATACTCCGTGCCAGTGGGGTACGCACCATGCGCCCAACAAGCTGCGCGATGAGTGTGTGGTCGAGCGCCTTGCGGAAGGACATCAGTACCTCCGCGCGAGGGCAGTCCCAGCCCGTCGAGAGGCTCATCTTGAAAAGAACGATCCGCACGGCCCCATCATTCTCGATCTTCGATGCGTCGATCTTGCGGATGGAATGACCAGCTGCCTCGATGTTGCTGTCGTCCTGAAAGGCATGTGCCCATGCCGCATCGGGCAATTTTCCCGCGACCCGCTCTACGACCTTCACAATTTCGTCGATATTCGTCTTCGAGAGCTGCTTGCCGCTTCCATCCTCCACTTGGATGACGAGTACGGGTTCCACTGGCCGCTCGATCTTCTGCGCTTTGCAATACTTCTGCCAAGCCTTGCAGTATTCCTGCCATCGTTTTGTCGCCTGTTCGAGCAGACTCCAATCTGCTGGCCGATCGGTATCGGGGTGGTACAGAACGATCTTCTCCTTCAGGAGGCCGGATTGCTGTACGTCCTGCGGATCGATTTCGTGCGGACGTCGAGTGCGCTTGGTTCCTTCGATGAGCCGCTCGAAGCGCTCAGGGGTGGCGCTCATACCGATGAGGAGCGGCACAGGGCTCATGCCCCCTTCCGGGTACCCCTTGATGAATCGCTGCATGAGGGAATTCGCGTCCGTCCGGTTCCTCCCCTCCATCGTTCCGCGGTGCGCTTCGTCGATGACGAGGTAGACGTGCTCCGGTCCGGCCTTCACCGTGTTCTCGATCGTCTGCCAGATCGTGTAGTCGCGCCCGTCCCCGGTCTTCGTGAGTAGACTGCTCTTGCTCAACTTCTGCGTATTGAGAAAATAGATTTTGCCCGGCTCGAGTCGTCCGGCGCTGAACGGAGGCTCAATCAGAACAAGATCGTGCTCCGGGAAGATAGAACACTGCCTCGCGATCTTGTCACGGCTCTGGGCATTGAGTTCCGGGGAATCCGAGAGCCAAAGGAAGACGGCCTTTCGATCACCCTCCTGCTCGTCATCTCCTTGCCAGATCCATTCGAGCAATTGCATGAGGATGACGGTCTTGCCGGATCCCGTGGGGGAACTCAGGATGAGGGCTTGGTCTTTTCCTCGCCGGATTTCTCTTTTCGCATCCTCGATGGCGTCGAAGAGATCCCGTGCCGCATTCTCTTGGAATGGCTTGAGTTCGATATTCATTGGATGAGAGGGATGTTGATGCGGAAATTGTCGAGATAGCTCTTGTAGAGCATCTTCGCCTTGATTCCCTTTGGCAGCTCCCCGCACATATCGCGATAGGCTTCCTCCGAGTCGGTCACAAGAAAGACATACGCGATGTCCAGCCGTTCCTTCAGTGCTTTTCGGAACGTCGCGAACGCAGATTCTTCGAGGAGCACGGCATACGAGGAGTGCTTTGGGATGAACCAAGCCTCTTTCCTCTTCATACTCTCGAAATCACCTTTCGCCTTGGCCGTGAGCCATAGCATAGGAAGGATATCGGAGAGCTTTTCACGATAGGCGACGTCGTTCGGATCGAGATAGCCCAGCCGGAAATATTGCAGATTTTCCTCGAAGCCCTCACTCATTTGCATGCCGTTCAAATACTCACCGGAGAGAGCGGTCCCGTCATCGCGCTTCCCGTTCACGACGTATTTGCAGCGCGGCCAGGTGACAGATTCACAGATGCCTTGCTGCTCGAAACGCGGATCACCAGGATAGATGCCTTTCTCTCCCAATTCAGACGCTATCTTTTCCGCCACTTCATTGTTCGTCACGAGGATGCACTGGCGATTGCCGTCATCTTCCGCATTGAGGAGGCAAGTGGCGTGAAAGGTTGTCCCTGAACCAGCGAAGAAATCGAGAATGAGGGCATTTGGCTTGTCTCTGCACACTGTTCCAATGCAATCCTGCACGGTGTAGAGGGATTTTGGGAATGGGAATACGTTTCTGTTTCCCATGATGTTCGTGAGCAAGTTAGCGCCGGCAGTGCCGGCGTTGTATTGCGGTGCGTCCCATACGCTGAAAATTGGCGCGTGGCTGCGCGGTGGGGCGACAACTGCCAGTGAATGGCCACTGCGACCCTTGAGGACAATTTCTCCTCGCTTAATCTTCCCGATCATTGTTTCTCTTCCATAGCGCCACACTCGTTCTCCACCTTTTACGTCGATCGGATACACCATCTTGTATCCTTCTTTCGTATGACCAGTCGGGTACTTTTCTTCTCTGCCCAACTCTTTTCCCACTCCCATGATTTTTCTCTTCTTTTCATCTATGTGAATCGCGAAGAACATCTTCGGTCGCCCTGAACGCCAATTTCCCGCGCCTGTGCCGGATCTTCTGAGCGACCAAAATTCCTCTTTCATCTCATGCTTGTATCCGAAGAGAGACTTTCTTCCTCTTGGGACAGCAAATAACGCATTTTCATGGGTTGCCCAGACATTGATGCCGTTATTTCCCTGCGGGTGGTGAACGACGATCACTTTTTCCAGATCTCTTTCTACAAACATTTCCCGCAGAAGCAGGGAAAGCGTATTCAATTCGTTATCATCAATCGCCACGATCAGCACCCCGTCGGGCTTTAGAAATCTTTTTGCGATCAGCAGTCTCCGCTTCATCATCGAGAGCCACTTGCTGTGCCGGTACTGATCGTTGCTGTCGACAAAATTATTGTTGTACTTCCAGTCACGCGCTCCGGTGTTATACGGCGGATCGATGTAGATCACATCCACCTGTCCCTCGTAGCTATAAAGCAGAAGCTGCAGAGCATGGAAATTCTCGGCATTGATGATCGTGTGATAGGGCTTGTCCTTTGACCGCGTCACACGATCCACCGGAATGAGGGAGGGGTAGATCGGCTCTCCGAATTTCTTGGTGGTTACAAGTTCTGCAGGATCCACTTCTTCAAAGTGACCATCTAACTCATGAGTGATCATTGCTTTCCCCTTAGCCAGTGATTGCACCACAAACACGTCGTCGCCCTGTCCGTCCCGTTTCACGACTTTGGAATCGACTTGAAGTGGAAGCTGATAGAGACGCACATGCTCGGGAAGATGTTCCTCGAAGACTAGGCCGAATTTCTTGTTCATCCTGATTTTTCCCGTTTCCCGCTCCAATTCACTGCGTAGCACACGATCAGTAATTCTCTCGAGCAAGTATTCCAATCGTGCGTGTGGTTTATCTGTTGCCGGAGAGAGTCGGTCGGTGTCGCGCATGCTATGGAAGCACGGTAGAACCTCTCGGGTGGGCTGCTACCGGCTTTCTGTACGCATAAACATACCTGTGACCCTGATTATCATCAAGCTCATAATCCTCAGCTATCTAGAACACAACTTGAGCATTAGCCTTAAAAATCAACATCTATGGAACATTTACCAAAACTTATGGCTATAGGTGATGTGCGGAAGTGCCTAGGCGGTCTATCTGCACAGCGTGTTCACGAACTCCTCCGCAAGAGAGGAGTACGATTTGAGAACACATCGGGAGGGAAAATATTTCTTGCAAGCGAGATCATACAATTGAGGCGGGAGATGGAGAAACACCCCCGCTCGAAGGCTCGTTCGATGCGAGGGCGCGCCTGAGATACTCCTCATGCCGCTTGCTTCTCGGCTACTTTCACATGGCCATCCTTGAGAACGAGCTTGCTCTTGAGGCAGGAGAGCAGCTCCCGCTTCTCCTCCATCTTTCCCTGCTGCAGGATATACTTCGCGTACATCCTGATCTCCACCTTGGGCATTTTCTGCTGTGAAGTCTGTCCCAGCACCCCCGTTGTGAATTTTTCGTAGCGTGCAACCTCCTCTTGGAGTCTCTCTTTCATGCCGAGCTTGTCGAGATCCACTTCGTCGATGATCTCCAATAATCGCTCCAGCAGTTCGTCTTCCCGAATCGAGCCGTCTTTGCAGTTGATATCTTTCGCATGGCAGCACCTGTAGTACACATATTTTCGGATGCTTCCGTCCTTCATTCGCTTGTGCTTCTCCTCAGCTGTGATTCCCGATCCGCACTGGCCGCAGATCATCATTTTCGTGAAGGCGAATTCCTTCGTACCCCAGGCTTTCTTCGGTGCCATGTCGAGAACCTTCCCGGCTTCTTCAAAGAGATGCTGGGGCACGAGCGGTTCGTAGGTGCCCTGATACCAATTGCCGCTCCCGACCGGATACTCAAATTTCCCCGTATAGAAGGGGTTCCGAAGCATCCGGTAGATCATGCTCAGGGTAATGACTCTCCCAAGCTTCGTCGTGAACCCTACTTCCTGCATCCAACGGTAGAGCTGACGGCCAGATGTGTGCTGGTATGCCACCTTCTCAAAGGCCTGCCGCACGAACGTTCCCCGGATCGGACAAGGAATCACTCTATTCTTCTTGTCCTCCGGTCGCTTCTCCAGTGCATACCCGAGCGCAGGGATACAAGGGCGATGTCCCATCTCGGCTCTCGTCTTCATACCCCGTTTTGTATTGATCCCTCGATTGTCATTTTCCAATTTCGCCTGAGAGCAGAGAATCATGAGCAGGAATTTCTCATTCGGATTATTGGTGAACCTCTGTCCATGCGTTCGGATTTCAATGAGACGCCCCTGATCCATGAGGTCGACGACGGTGCCGAGATCGCCCGCATTCCTGCTCAAACGATCGGCAGCCCATGTCAGGATGCCATTAAACATGCCCGCGCGGACGTCGGTCAGTAGTTGCTTGAAGACAGGCCGGGCACCTGATGCTTTGGCGGAGTGGCTCTCGCGGCGCACTTCTGCGATCTCGAGCCCCTCCCTCTTGGCGAGTTCCAGCATCGCTTTAATTTGTGAATCGATGCTGAGCGCCTGCCGTTCGTCATCCTCACTCGATTTTCTCGCGTATAGGCAGTAGCGCATCGCTCCCGTGGACGCGAGCGACGGCGCGAGATCGAGATGTGTCAGTTCTGGTATGGGTGTTTTCGGAGCCTTGGTCCGGCTCAGGGTGGCGGTTGCCATAGGAATTTGGGGGTAGGAAGTAGTACCTACAGCAATGCCGCAGCACCCCCTTGGTATCCAGGCAAAAGACCCGTTTGCCTCCTTCAAAAAGGCGTCCACAAGGCGCTTTCTCTCCGGAAACGCTCGCAAGGGGCGACTCTTTCGCTTACGGCATACCTATCTCCTTTCTCCTCCATTTCTGGATCATAGTGCCCTTCGGTCGCCCCGCACCCGGCATACCTGCCACCGCGCGCGGGCTCATTTACAGTCCCAGATCGCGCTTGGTCACTTGCGTGGGATTGAGAGCCTGTAATGCGAGACTGACGTTCGGCGGGTATGTCGCTATCGCCATCGCCATGACGCAGTTGTCCTTGTAGCCATCCATCGCTGCCGGTTGCCCGTCGTCGTGAATGATAAAGCGTACACATTCGCTCTGCACGTCTCGGCTGTGGACGCGTACGTTCCCCTCCTTGATGTTCGTCGCCAGCTCATCGATGATGAGCGGCCGAGTTTTGCCGTTCGTGTAAAAACCCATCTTCCTTGTGGCGGTCTTCGTGTCCCTGTCCACCACGCGCTCCCGATGAATCAGCCAGTGCGGATAGTTGCGCTCAAGATTGTTCAGCACGGTGAGGCCATGATCGGTTGCCTCCACGATGATGTATGCATCATTGTACTCCCGCGCCATCTGCAGCAGGGGTTCGTGCAGCTTCGCATATGGCCATTGTGCTCGGAACATCGCCACCATCTGGAGATGCTTGAGATCCCATATCTGAATCACGGAATAGTCGGTTCCTCCCTCTGCTTCCGCTTCGCTGTCTCCGAGGCTCTGCTCGATGCCGCGCCTCGATGTTGTATCGCACACAGCCGTATACCTCTGTCCTACGATTGGCTTTCGCCAGACCATCATGCCTTCCGTTGTCGTCAGGAGAGGGTCCTGAATGATCCAATCCTCAATCGCGAGCTGATCGAAGACTTTTTTGGCCTTCTCCTCCGTCATAAGCGGCAGCAGCAGGATCGCAAACGCATCCGCGAGATCGTCGTGAAGTTCAGTGCCGAAGCCGACCAGTTGTTCAATGAGCCGCTCGGCACCTTTGCTCGGGAAAAGCACTCGTCCCGACTGGATGAGATGAGTAACAAGTGAGAGGCGCGCCCGCTTGTCTTGCCCATGAGTGGGCACACCCTCCACCAGACATCCTTCATTGCGCAGCGTTTCGATGGCAGAGCGCTGGTAACCAACGTCCTCAACGTAGAGCTTCACTCTCCGCATACCGCCATGCGAGAGCGCGAGTGTCTTTGCGCGGTTGATCGTTCCGAGGAAATTGAGTTTCTCGTTCACGGGATTCGGGAGAATATAGAAGCGACGGCTATCACCGCCCCCCTCGATACGGGCAGAGACCATGGCTGTATAGTCGGCAGCTGCGGTCTCAGCAATGGCCAGATCGATTCCTACCGCGTAACTGGCGGCACTGTTGAGGGAAGGGAGTGCATTGTAGGAGTGGATCCACTCTCGGTGGATGAGCTGCTCGCTATCCGGCAGGATGCGCAGCAGATACTCCCGTTGCCAAGCAGCATCGCTCCCGATCCTTCCCTGTTCGACTTTGACCGACTGGGTATCAGGATATTTGCCTGGCCAGAGACATACACCGTTGGAATCCAGGAGCGGATACTCGCGGTATGCACCTTGCAACGAGGTGCTTTCCATCTCCCGTTGCAGACGTTTGAGGAGGCAATCCTCATGAAGCAGATTTCCGATGAAGACGATATGGGTATCCTTGTCGCCTGCCGGTAGGAGTTCGCCTTTCACCCACTTGTAGGTCTTGTCCCTTCCTTCCCTGGTCTTTACCGAAGCGAGGTCTTCGATGTCATCGCAGATGATCAGATCAGGGCGGTACTCGTGGTGACGCAGTCCACGCACGGATTGATCGGTTGAGACCGCCATTATTTTCGCATTGTAGTTGCTAATTACGAGGCAGGAGTTGCGCCACTCGTCCTCCTCCTCACGGAAAGGGCCGAGGTCGCGGCGCAGGATGGTATTCGTTTCCAGTTCATCTTTGATGTTCTTCAGATGCTGCCGCGCCTGGACTTGGGTTTGGCCCACGAGCATGACGAATTTCTGCCCCGGCTTTCCGAGGATCGACCAGAGGGCGAGCGACATGTTCATGATTGTGGACTTCGCCGATCCTCGGAAGGCTGTGATAACAATGGTCCGGAGTGCATCGTTCTCCGAGAGCCGGAACATTTCTTTCTGGAAGGGTGCCGTCGGGTGCTTCACGTAATGGTGAAAGTAGCAGTGGAAGAACCAGTAATGGCTCTCGCTGACGGTTGCGACGCGGAGATCGTGGTCCTCCAGGCATTGTTCGATAATCTGCGCTTCGGTGGAGGACTGCTGTCGGTGGGATGTTTTCTTGTTCGGGGACATAGCGTGGGGATTAGATTTACTCGGCAGAGAGGCCGCCGAGTTGCAACGCCCGCTTGACCCTCGCCTTCAGCTCAGGAGTAAGAGGGGTGTCTCGATGCTCGACGATCGCATTCATCTCCACCCGTGTCTTGTACGACGGATGATTGTGCTTGAGCCAGTACATCACAGCCCCAAGATTCCCATCTCTCGCTGCCGAGAGGAGTTGCGATTCCATCATATCGTTCACGAGCAGGACACCCTCTTGCAGAGCCGCATCAGCCGCCTGACAGAATTTCTTATCCACTTGCCGCCAACGATAGTAGGTTGCTCTGGCAATGCCGACCTTTTGGCAGGCGAACTCGACGATGGGCGTCTTCTTTAGTTGATCGAGGAGCAGTTGTTTCTCACGATCCTGACGCGTGATGATTGTGATCTGCTCCTTTGGGGGCACGGTGCTGTTTTTTCTGCGAATCATGGCTGGTCATGGAAGGAAGCTTCTGCACCTGCGAGCCAGTGAGCTTCTCGAAGCGTTTGATGATCGTCTGGCAGTAGGTGGGGGAGAGTTCGACCATGAGACATCTCCGTTTTGTCTGCTCACACGCGAGAAGGGTCGATCCCGATCCGCCGAACGGATCGTAGACATTATCCCCGATTCGTGAGCTATTGAGAATAAGATTCCGCAGAAGCCCCACGGGCTTCATTGTCGGATGGAGCGTGCTGCGGTTCGGTTTGGGATAGATGAGGACACTTTTATCCTTTCCCTTCATGAATTGATGGGTGCCATGCCATCCGTAGGCGATGAGCTCATGCTGCGGGAGGTAATCGAGCCGACCGATGACCACATTCGTTTTGAGCCAGATGAGGAGTTGTGCAAAGCGGAATCCCGCATCGATCATGCCCTCGCGCAGGGGAAAGAGCATCTTATCGGAGTTGAAGACATAGAGGGCGTTCTTCCGTGTGAGAAACGGACACACTGCTTCCAGCCACTCTTTCGTGAAGTGTCGGTACTCTCCATCGGTTTGCGATTGATCGTTCAGGATGGCCACATGCTTCTTCTTGGCCTTGCCGCTGAATGACGCCTTTCCCTCCACGTATGCCACTCCGTAGGGAGGATCCGTCAGGATCATCGCAATGCGCTCTTTACGCAGAAAATCTTGGATGAGACCTGCGTTACGACAGTCTCCACAGAGGAGCCGATGATCGCCGAGAGCGAACGTATCACCGATCTCAATCGATGCGCTCGGGCTTTTGGTTCGTGAGGATTTCATAGCGCTTGAGGATGAGGTCACAAAAGATGGGCTCGGCTTCTAGGAGGGAACAATGACGCTTCAGTTGATCGCATGCGATGAGTGTCGAACCCGATCCTCCAAAGAGATCGAGGACACAGTCGCCCACTTTCGTGCAGCGGCGCAGTGCCTTCTCATGCAAGGTCGGCGGCTTCTGAGTTGGATGCTCGTACTCGCTTGAATGGAGCCGCTTCACCATCCAGATATTGAGGAGGTCGAGCACATCGTCGATGGCTCTGTTGCCTGAGCCGACTTCGCGATTCAGAATCTCGTGGAGATTCTGAAGCTTTGGCGAGAGGTACGGACGCCCTCGTGTGGCATAAACGCAGGGCTCGTACACCTTATTGAAGGCATTATTCGGCGTGAGATTCATGTTGTTCTTAATCCAGAGACAGACACGCCGATGATCGAGTCCCAGCTCTGCGTAGAGCGATTGAAGGAGGCCGATGTACCGCTCATCGCAGTAGTAGAAGATGTGGCAGTCGGGCTTGGCGACGGTGAGACCGCTCTCCATCGTCGCTTTGAGAAAACTCCGATATTCTTTGTCGGACTTACTATCGTCCGTCTGCCCACCGTACCTCTTTTTGTTGCCAACACCCTTGTCATAATCGAGAGAAATATTGTACGGAGGATCGCAGTAGAGCATCTCCACCTGTCTTTTCCCGACAAGCCTCTCCACATCTTTTCTATTCGTCGAATCCCCGCATAGGAGCCGGTGATTTCCGAGCGCGAAGAGATCGCCCAGTTTCGTCTTTGGCTTCTTGATCTTTGCCAGTTCCTCTTCCACATCGAATTCATCATCCTCTGTCTGGAGCATCCCGTCCCAAATAGTCGAGAGATCGGTGTCATCGAATCCTGACTTCAGAAGCAGACCCATATCGAAGTCTTTCAATTTCTCGAAATCCCACTCGCCCGTGTTGCGATTGAGACGCAGGTTCAATTCTTTCTCCTTTTCGATGCTTGGGATATCGACGTACACGACGGGAACTTCTGCCATGCCCAATTCCTTGGCAATGCTGTAACGAAAGTGGCCGCCGATGATGACGTTCTTGCGGTTCGGAGCCCCATTCACAATAAGGGGATCGACGAAGCCGAAGCGTTTTATGCTCGCTTTGAGATTTGCTACCGCCGCTTGGTCCCATTTGCGAGGGTTATAGGGAGCGGGGTTGAGATCAGCGACCTGTACCATCACGATTGTGAGTGGTCGGAGTTTTTTCTGTGAGGTGCTTTTGGATGGATGCTTTTTCATGAAATATGCCTTCCGTGAAATGAAAACGGAGCATACCAGAGGGGAACATGACCCCATAGTTCTGAAGTCTAATCACAGTTGTAAATTCCATCCAGAAAACATATATTCCTTCTGCGCAAGTCACTCGGTTCGCGAACTGAAATCCATGCGCAGCGATGGATGCGGTCTTTCTTTATCCATTTTTCTTTTTTCCACCATGCAAAATACGCTCATTTCCTATGAAGAATTCCAGAAAAAAATTCGGAACATCAAGTCACCCGGCGACATGCAGACGTTCCTGCAGCAACTCAGTGTCTCCGTCCCTGCCTCAGCCGATGCAGCCTCCGCAGATACCCCTGTTGGCAAAGGAAGGGGTCGATGGAGGAGGTCAGATGCTCCTATGTCCGACGAACAGAAGTTTGCGCCAATCAAGCCTTCTGTTCTGAAGGAAGCCAAGTTCAAGCCCTCACCCGGTCGCAAGTACGAGACCGTCGAGGATGAGATGGAGGAAAAGATCATTGCGATGTATGCGAAGGGTCTCACGACGAGAGACATCCAGGCATACCTGCGAGACATCTACCAGATGTCCATTTCCTCCGAGACCGTGAGCGGTATCACCGACAAAGTCCTACCCCTCGCGAAGGAGTGGCAGGTGCGTCCTCTGTCGCGGATGTACCCGATTCTCCACCTCGATGGATTACACTTCAAAGTACGCGACACCGGAAAGATTGTGAATCGGTGCGCCTACATCCTGCTCGGCATCAACGAGGAAGGCCGAAAGGAAATACTTGGCATCTGGATTGGCGAGACGGAGGGCGCGAAGTTCTGGATGCAGGTCTTGAACGAAATCAAGAATCGCGGCGTTGAGGACGTGCTCATCTGCTGTATCGATGGTCTTCGCGGCTTCTCCGAGGCGATCAACGCCATTTTTCCCGAGGCCGTCATTCAGCAGTGTATCTTCCACCAGATCCGAAACACCATGAAGTTCGTGCCGCACCGTCACAAGAAGAACTTCTGTGAGGATCTGCGGAAAATCTACACGGCTCCCACAGAAGACGCAGGACTCGAGGCATTAAAAGAAGTCCGCAAGGCGTGGCCGCAATATGAGCTGTCGCTCAAGAGCTGGGAAACAAAATGGTCGGAACTCTGCACTTTTTTCGGCTATCCCGAGCAGCTCCGGCACATCATCTATACCAACAATGCCATCGAGAATCTGAACCGGCAGTTCAGAAAAGTGACGAAGACGAGCCAGATGTTTCCGCATAATGATGCGCTCCAAAAACTCTTGTGGCTCGCGCAGCATGACATCACACAAAAATGGAGGTTCCTGCCCGTCGATAACTGGGGCGAGATCATGACCCAACTCGCCGTCCTGTTCCCGCAGAAGATCAGTCTATAATTTTCTGACCGCACCATCGCTCCGAAGGACGCCGCTTCCGACTTACAAGTCACACGGCGTCCTTTCCATATGATTATATACTGCTATATAGCAGCTGCTATAAAACAATGTCGGCGATAGCGTAAGAGGTCAAGCCTTTTACGTTATGCACGAATTTCCCAAACTCATGGGCATGGGAGATGCCATGAAATATCTCAAGGTTTCCCGCCAGTACATCGACTTTTTGGTCGATACGGGAAAAATGAGATGTCAGCGCATCTCCACGGGAAAAGTTTTTTTGGAAAGCGACATCGCCGCTTTCCAACGTGAACGTCAGCGGAAGGCGGCGCAAAAACCGCGAAAAAAGAGGAGCCGCTGACCCCACTTTTCCCTTCAAAACAGAAGCGCGACCACATTTCAGCTCCTGCTGAAGGCAGGCAGCTTTTGGCGTTTTCTATTCAATTTTCCTCCATTTTGTGGTAAAATGTAATGTTATAGAACTTGCAAACTGCTCATGCCTTCTCTACGTCCAAGTTTCGGCGATGATCCTGGATCAGAACCCGCAGAGGCGGGTGATATTGCCACTCCGCAAGAAAGCAGATTGGGAAAATTATTCCAATCGCCTGACGACATCGAACAGTACAAACGGTGGAAACAGGAAGTTCCGGGTTTCGTCCGCAATGTTCTCGAAGGGGCCCTTCTCGGAAAAGAAGTTCGCATCGATCCAGCGCTGCCCCCGCTCACACGACAATTTCTTAAAGCTGTACATCAGTTACTCATGCAGCCCGAGAGGGATTGTGCAGAGATGGCAGATCTGGATCCTCGGCTGCAGCGCATCCTTCAGCCGTTGCAGGCTGAAGACACCGGGAATGCACAAGTGAATGTCTACCGTATTCTCGGGAGCAAGGATTATGGATTTTCCCTGAAGCACCAGTGGTACGACGCGAGGCTGGCACCGAGATTGCAATGGGTATTGGCGCAAGATCAGGAGGCTCCGATGACGGAAACGGAACTTGTGACCCTCGATGATGAAGATAAAATTGTGCCGACGATGGATGAGATGCAAAAGGGCAAGGAGGAGATCACCGAGGGGGAATACATCGTCCATCCTGCGTATGGAGGGTACTACCGGGGCCTTGTATGCGAACAGTGGGATGCAGCTGCACTGGAATGGCGGGCGCTGCAGCGAACACTCAGTAGCGTTTCCGAGGAGGCCTGCGTACCGGAAACACGCCGTACCATGCGCGGGTTCCTGCAGGCAGAGAAGCCGCAAGCCGTGGATCTGCCGTACCAGTTCGCCATCGATCCGAGTTCCCTGCCGCAGGGCCTCACGACATTTCAGGATCAATACGGTGTGTGGTACCTGCGCAATGATGCGAAGGAATCACGAGTATGTGAATGGTCCATTGCCAAAATGACGTCGGACACACCCAATGCCTCGCCGCCCTCTGAATCGCAGAGAGGTATGGCGACGTTGCCGGACGAGTTGCAGTCGTTAGTACAAGAGTCCAGAAATGCCAATATGCCGCCCATCGAACGGGCGCGGGCAATCGTCGCCTCCGTGCGGAGAGGCCTTACATATTCAAACAACGAGCAACTCAGCCAATTGTACCGCAGCGACCCCTTGCGGTTCTTTACGCAGATATGGGAACACAAGGAAGCCGATTGCGACGTCGCAAACACGCTCGCTTCCGAAGTTTTGCACCAAGCGGGCCTGCAAGTACGGATGATAGGCGGGCATAGCATCAGTTCCCAGACGAAGGAGGGAAGCGCTGTCCTCCACGGCGGTACCCGCCATGCTTGGCTGGAGGTGTGGGATCCACGGGCACTTCACTGGGTGCGCCTTGACGCGACTCCCGCAGGTGACCCGAATGTCGATGAAGAGCAGCAGGAGGAAGATCTCGAACCGCAGCCCGAGGGCGACTACGGTGAGCAGGACGCGGAACTACTTTCCGATGATGATCTGGAGAAATTGCGTCAGGAAATCGAAGAGGCCGAGAAGCGTCGCGAAGAGCGAGAGAAAGATCCGATTACGCGCTATGCGGAAAAAGCACAATGCAGTCTCGACGAGGCGAAAAAAGTTTTGGAGAAAATTCAAACTCTCCGGCAAAGGCATGGTGGCGTTCTTGAGGAGTGCCGTGGTGTATGGCATGAGGCGGTCAAGAAAAATCTCATCGTGCAACAGGTGTACTCCGGACCCGTCACACCGGACATCGGTGATGACATCTCCGACGATGATATCGCTGCCATTCCCATTGCGCAGCGCAGCAACGATCCGTTGCCACTGGCATTCACGGTCCCGCAGCAGCAAGAGAACATCGAACGGATTTTCGGCGGCTACGAGTTGTATGTGGCGGGCGACAGATCCGGCTCGATGAATGAGACTGACCCTCTATCGAATACCATCAAGAAGGACGCTCAGCGAGATGCGTTGTTTCTGCTCGTCGACAGCGCCATGCAGAACGTTCTGGAAATGAAGAGAGCCGGAAAACTAAAACACGCCATGCCTGTGCGCATCTGCGGTGTAACATTTGGCAAGGAGAACGAAATCATGCTCCCCCTGACGGAGCAGTGGGGTCCTGCGGAGCAAGTGGCGCTGTATCGTGCGCTGGATGATTGCGCCGGGGGAAGCACGCCGGATCACGTCGCATTGGCTCTCCTGCGGCAGGCAATGGAACAATCACCGTCGCGTGATGACCCAAAAATGCATCGAGCCGTGATCGTATTCGCCGACGGCGGAAGTGACAATGCAGCTCTCGTGCGCGCAGAACTTCAGAAGTTTCGCGAAGAGGGAATACCGGTCACGGGATTCGGGATGACTGCATCGGGCAGGGCCATGGAAGCCGTCTACGCTCCGGATGGCAGGACAATCGAGCGTATCGAGCAACTGCCGGATATTGGTGTCCGGTATGTGGTAAATCTTCTGAAAGAATGGTATAATATATAGAATATATGAAATTCGAACCAAAATTGCCGGCAGCAGATCATCCGGATAACGGATACCCAAATCGCAAGGATCCCGAGGATGTCTTGCAGAGGATTTTGGGAAAGAACATCGATGAGTTTGCGCTGCCCGAAGACGCGGAGCGCTCAGCGGATCGATTACTTCGGACGTATGGTTCTAAGCCCGCTCTCGCGGAATGGGCGTATTTGCTCAGGCATGAGATTTACGACGTGTTTCATGAAGCGCGTCGGGGACTTGGCACGCACTCTTCACCCACTGCTGGCACTGAAGGTAGCGACTCCGATGCCACGGAACAACCGATGACGGTGGAAGAAGTCCTGCAAGCATCGCCCGCTTTGCAGACACGGCTCGCCCTGTACCGCAAGCTCCTGCGCCACGAATTCGAGCGCGATGCAGACGGACCCATGCTCTCGTACATGGGAAAGCAGTGGCGACGCCACGATCAGGAACGCAGTTCGGTTAATGGCGCCTATGAGAAGGCGAGCAGTCTTCTCGCGGAAAAGACGGCTCTCGAGGAGCAACTAACGGCTGTGCTCGGTCGTATGTTCGGTCACAGGAAGGGCGATCCCGATTCAGTGGACGTTGCCGAGCGTTTTGCCCTTGAGCAGGACATTGCGGCAATCGACCAACACGTCACGAGGATCAAACAGGAAAAGCCGGAGGTCGCCGCTCTCTTGCAGCACGACGAAATTCAGGAGCGGTTGCACGAGCATCACAATGGCGGCTTCATGCAATTCGTCAGTCGCCGGAAACTTGTGAACAGACTTCTCAAAGGCTTGGTGTCCACGAAGCCCGCCGTCCTCATGCTCGGGGAATCCGGTGTAGGGAAGACCGCAGTGGCAAGAGAACTGGGGAAAGCAATCGGCGTCGATGTGATTTATAGTCTTCCTCCGGGCGACACGTCGGAGCCCGTGCAGAGACTTCTCGCGACAAAGGGATGGGAAGGAAACAAGGACGTGTATCGATTTGGATCGTTGCTCCAGGCGATGACGGGATACGAAAATTCTGATGACATGCGTAATGGGAGAAAGCGACATTCGGGCAATATCTTTTTTGATGATGAATTTAACAAACGCTCAAACAACCAGCAGGCGCTTATTCTCAAGTTTGTGGCCGCTGCCAAACCAGGGCAGGAGGTTGACGTTCCCGGCACTCCTTTGCGCGTCTTGGTACAGCCACAATTTGCCTATCTTGCAGCGGGCAATCCGCCGAGCAATCGCTACGAGCGAAACGAGACTCCGCTGGAGGCGTATCGCGAAGTACCGAATAAGCTGCTTCTCGACTATCTGGAGCAGACACCAGAGCAACCGGAATTGTACGAGGCGATGGTCGCAGCCCTCCTCGATGAGAAAACGGGGCGTCTGCGAGTGATGGGCGAGCAGGACGTAATGCCGGGTTTCCGCGATGAGCCCTCAAAAGGAACGATGGTGTTGGATACCGATCCGGAGCACTCCGGGGTCATCTGGAATTTCGCCAATGCATGGAAGCAAACGCTGCTTGCGTTTTCGCACCAGCCGACGGAATTGAGCAAGAAAGATCCTACCGCTGCCCTCGGAACGTACCATCTTGATAAAATCATATTGGACATCGGAAAAGTATTGCAGTGGCTCCGCGATTTCAAACTGGACAGATCGGCGCAGAAACGAGGCATCGCATGCTTCCTTAAGGAAAAGCTCATTGAGGAACTCGAAGGGCAGGTGCATGCAACACCCGAGGAAAAGACGATGTTTGCAAAATATTTCAAGGAGCACGGCATTGATCTGAGCCGGAGGCCTACGGAAGCGGACTTCCGCCCATCTCAGCCAAACGTACTGACGCCTGTACAAGTCGGCCTTCTTTTTCCACAGGTGCCGCGCCCCAGCAAAAAAGACGTCGCACCTCCACAAGGCCAGTCAGCGCTCCTGCGCGACGGATCGGAAGTGCGATATGAGACGGAAACCTTTACGGTCAACGAGCGCATCTCGCTTTCGCCGGGTGACGCCATGGTTATCGGGAGCGGACAAGAAGCGACGTACGCAGGAGTTGTAAAAGGAAACTCGAAGCACCCTCTCCTCGTGCGGATTGGCAGCCAATCGTATCAGCTCATCGGCACTGACCAGATCGACGAAGCCCGAACGCTGCTTTCACGCATACGAGGGCCATCGGCATCGGTCGAGGCTCCGCTCCTTCGTGAAGCCAAAGACCTTATCGAGAAAGGGGGAGGCAAATTCTACGGTCCGGAATCCTTGAAAACGATGGGGCTCAAAGCTCCCGATAAACTTCCTCCTATGCCTCCGCGAGAAGAAATCGAGAGGTATGCCGCACAAGGATTCGATATGAGGCTCGAAGTCTCTGCAACGCCGGAAGGCAAAGGCATCACTCCCGCATGGATGGATTCCATTCTGCAAAAAGTATTTGATGGGCTTCCGGATACTTCCCCGAAAGTAGGACGCATTCTCTATCAGGATGCGCAGAAACCGAATGACAATTGGTACAAGAAGCCCCCCGAAACATTCTACGGCGATGCAAAATTGTCGACGTGTTGGGTCTTCACTTCCGGCATGAAGACTCGTGGATGCACAAAAGGCCTCCTCGATACTTCCAAAGGTAAGAATTATCTCGAACAGACAGACGAAATCGTAAAATTCGTCGAGCAACTCTATCCGAAGGGGCAGCCTCTTCCTCAGGACATAGACATACCCAGTGCCATAAAGAAGTTCCGAGACAAACGCGGGGACATCGCAGCAAAGCTAAAGCTCAATACAACTGATCCAAAAAAACTGAGAGAACCTGCCGACGAGTTGGCAACCCTCGACATTACCCAGCTCTTCCGGCCCGAAGCGCAGGAAGTACTGTTCTATTTTGCCCAGACATTCCTGAACAGCCCACCAAATCAGCGGGAGCGTCTGCTGGAAGCTCTCTACGCTTGGACGAAGACCCAGAGCTCGGGCGGCGGCCTCGTCGACGCCGGGGGGTGCGGTCCCGGGGGTGCGCGCGTCCACAGGTACGACCCTCGCGGTTCGAACGGCTTCCTTGGCGTCTTCCTCGTCCGGAAGTTCGGAGCCTTGCAGCCTTGAACGCTCGAACCTTTTGAATTTTGAACCTCCGCTACAGAAATTTTTCTAACCTATCTCTCTCGCCTATCACATCCCCATGCATAACGCCCTCACCACCACCGAACGGCAGGAAGGAGTGCGCAGCATCACTTCCCGCTTTGGCAGTCAGATCCCACCGAACGTTCTTTCGCAGTGCGATCTGTTGATCAAAGAGGGGAACTACGACCAGCAACTACAGATCATTCGAGCACTGCACGATCTGCTGCATAACGAGACAGGCAGTCTCACGCACGCCAAAGAGATTATTGAGAAAGGGGGAGGAAAGTTCTATGGCCCGGAATCCTTAAAAGCGATGGCGCTCAAAGTTCCAGACATTCTTCCTTCCCTTCCATCAAACGAGGAAATTGAACGGTATGCAAAACAAGGATTCTCTCTGCGGCTTATGCCAGATGTCGCTGCCGACCGCTCGTTACTAACCATGGAGAAAATGAACGAGATATTCGATCCGTTGATTAAAAAATGTCAGATTAAACAGAATCCGAACGAAGAAGATTGGAAACTCCTTTACAAGGTGGATTGGTATGCACAGGAGGATCTCTATAAGAAAGCAGTCACTCCCCTTTGCTGGGTCTTCACCTCCGATAAGCTCCTCGACGATTCCACGGGCATCAATTACCTCGAGCAGACCGATCGCATCACTAAGTACGCACGGGAAACTCTCTATGAAGGTAAACCTCCGAAAGACGTAGAAGATGCAATTACGAAATTCGAGCAAGAGCGCGGCAACATCGAAGCAAATCTCAAAACAACTGATGCAATAAAATTGAGAAAAGCTGCCGATACATTAGCAGGACTCGACATCACGCAACTCTTCCGACCGGAAGCTCAAGATGTTCTCTTCTTTTTCGTTCAGACGTTCTTAAATAGTCCTCCGAACAAGCGAGAGCGCCTTCTGGAAGCCCTCTACGCTTGGACGAAGACCCAGAGCTCGGACGGCCGCCTCGTCTACGCCGGGTTGTGCGATCCCGGGGGTGCGGCCGTCTACGGGCGCGACCCTCGCTATTCGAGCGACGACCTTGGCGTCTTCCTCGTCCGGAAGTTCCGAGCCTTGAAACCTTGAAGACTTGGATCTCTTGAATTCTTGAATTTCGGCTACAAATTTTCCGGTGGCATTATTGCTATATAGCCATTTATACTACGCATGGTGTCCGCTAATGCAGTCGGGATTACGGTTCCGGCTCGCTGCCACCCCAGCTTCGTTACCACTGATGCTCTGCTAGGTGGGGCTCGCCGGAATATCGCGTCTCTACGGAGCACGGTAGTGCGCGAGCGAAGACTGCGAAGGAACTTCTTGCTCATTCTCAGCCTCGGTATCGTCTCCCAAGACGGTTGCGGGCGAATCAAATTCAGGGGAAAGAGCCTATAGGCCGCAAGGCAGTAAACCTCGATCTACGGTGTCTCGGACGGGAATGGGCAATACGAGCTCGGACGGCAACCTCGTCAACGCCGGGAAGTGCGATCCCAAGGGTGCGAACGTCAACAGGAACGACCCTCGCAATTCGAACGACAACCTTGGCGTCTTCCTCGTCCGGAACTTCCTCCTCGCATGGATCGAAGGGCCTCCCGACCGGAGGCCCTTTCGGTCAAACGTCCTTCGTCGATTTGATCCATCCGCCGAGCATCCGTCCGATCTCGTCCACCATCTCCTCGAGCAAACCGTATTTCTTGAGATCCATGATCTTCAGATCCTTGGCGAGACGCAGGAAGACACGCAAGACATTGAGTTTGACGCTCACCTGTTCCAGCGGCTCCAATTTCTGGGGCTTGCGCAGCTGACTTGCGAGCAGGATGCCCTCAAGAATCTCCAGAATGAGATTCTCGCAACGCTGCCAGAGAGCGTAGCGATCGTGTTTGGGCACGCTGCCCCGCAGCTCGTAGAGCTTCTTGGTGAGTTCGTACGCCTTCTTGAAGATCGGAATTTCCAGTTCTTCCATAACGTTATAATTCATGAAAGTACACAAGTGTATCTTCGAGCGCATTATCTCGCTAGAGAACTTATTCCTGGCATGGGAGGAGTTCCGCAGAGGGAAAAGCGCCCGGAAAGACGTGCAGGAATTCGAGTGGAAGCTCGAGCAGAATATTTTCTCTCTCTATCGGGATCTTCGTTCTCGCCAGTACAAACATGGGGCGTACAAGGGATTCATGATTTGCGACCCCAAGCAGCGCCGGATTCACAAGGCCAGCGTCCGCGATCGTGTCCTTCACCATGCCGTCTTCAAGATACTGAACCCCATCTTCGAGCCGACCTTCATCGCGCATTCTTTTTCCTGTCGTGAGGGAAAAGGGACGCACAAGGCGGTCGATGCCCTCGAGCGTTGCCTGCGGAAGACGAGCCGGAATTACACCTCACGATGTTTCGCGCTCAAGTGCGACATCCATCAGTTCTTCGCTTCGGTGGATCATGCCATCCTGCTCTCGATCCTCGGGAGAACAATCAAAGACACGGACGCGCTCTGGCTGCTCAAGGAAATCGTCGAGAGCTTCCGGACGCCGGGATATCCGGATGACGATTGCAAAGGAATCCCCATCGGCAACCTCACGTCTCAGCTTTTTGCGAACCTCTACATGAACGAGTTTGACCAGTTCATGAAACAGCAACTTCGCGTGAAACAGTACGTCCGATACACGGACGATTTCATCATGGTCGCCGCGGACAAATCCGATCTTGAAAAACTCCTTCTACCAATGGGTGATTTTCTGCGCGAGAAGCTGCGGCTCTCTCTGCACCCGCGTAAAATTATCCTTCGCAAATTCGGTCAGGGGATCGACTTCCTCGGATACGTCGTCCTGCCGCACCATCGTGCGCTGCGTACACGGACGAAGCGCCGGATGTTCCGAAAGTTGCGCCTCCGTGTGGTGAGCTTCAAGGCCGGAAAGGGAAGCGAGTCTTCCGTTGAATCCTCACTGCAGTCCTACCTTGGTGTCCTCTCCCATGCGAACGCAAATCGACTCTCGGAGCACCTGAAAAATCAGTGCTGGTTCTGGCTGCGGGACTGAACTGAAATTATATATTACAATACAGAATATACATTCAGTCCATCATCGTAGTATTTTGGCTTATATAAGCCAAAATAATCACTTTGTCCAGTGTGAGACACCCCCCTCTTGTACTGTCTCATTTGTCTCATTTGACCGACAGACCCGTTGGCTTCGGGATACTAAAAATGACCCCCTCAAAAACCTTGTCTGGGACTCAAAAAAATTGTTGTCAGACCCCGTCGTTCTGCCAATTGCCACGAAGACAAAAATACTGTAAACTGCTCATGACATACACAAGAACTTCACCACACCCATCATTCTGCGCTACTGCGCGGCATCCTTCGTCC
>CAZXIO010000009.1:0-23447 GCA_964640805.1 uncultured Candidatus Peribacteria bacterium | reverse complement strand
GCCCGAATCATGCATGCGACCTTCGACGAACAAACGGGCATTACGACGATTTCGCGTTTGCCTCTCATTCTTCTCGGCAGCTCGGATATGGATGCCCTACAGATCCGCAACTCCGCCGGGCAATGGCAGTTCCGGTATCGTCAACAGCCGGCTGCGGATGCGGAAGCGAATCTGAAGCTACAGGCGGAGCGCCGCAACTGGGGGGCATGGACGCCGCTCAGAACGGATCGGCCGGTATTTGCCGACAGCATCTCCTTTGAGCAAAAAATCAATCAATCAGCGCTTCAGGATCAGGCGCTTCCGTTTGATCCGGCACTCCTGAATCCCAATCATGACGACAACACGAGCATGACGGGGCCAAGCAGGCGATTCATCACCAGAGAAGAGCAGGAGGAAAGAGCCGCAGCCAGACAGAAGAGGGCCAAGGAAGCGCAAATCAGCCTAGAGCGTTCACGCGAGCGCGTCCGGTTTTATGAACGCTGCCAGACCATCTGCCGAAGAATCGCTCAGATCAACGACAGAACGGGCTTGTGGCATTGATAAAAGAGGGCCAATAGGGAGTGGAAAATAGAACGTCCTTTGGAGTACGCGCTCCGTATGCCGTGCTATCCTAAGTCGCCGTGGCCATCACCTACTCCGCCCTCCGCAATGCCTCCGAAACGCAGAAGCGTCGGCAGCTTCGGTTGCGCATTATTTTGGTGAACGCCGTCTTCGGCCTGTTTGTGATCATGGTGGTGGCGCGTCTCATCGAGTTGCAACTCGTGCGCGGTCCCGAGTTCAGCGAGCGGGCACAGGCGCTCCACTACGGCAAAGTCAACCTGCCCGCGCGGCGCGGCGAGGTGCTCGGCCTCAGCAGCAAGACGGGCGAGAAGACTATTTTCGCCACCAACATCACGCTCGATCTGGCGTACGTGGATCCCGAGATCACCGACGATCCCATTTTTACCGCCCGCACGCTGGCCGATACCCTTCTCACACCCGCGTTTCACGATCTCTGCTCGCAGGGTTCCTCCAAATGCCCCAGGGAATTGATCCCCTTCTACCGTGCCGCGTTCGATCCCGTGATCCAGATGCAGATCCGCCGGTCGGGATCCATTCTGGAGCCCCTTCCCGCGGGGCAGCTCCCGCCGTCGCTTTTGAAGCTCCCGAACGTGATTCAGGCCCGCGACATGTTCGCCCGCAGCATCGAGCGCAGAATTTCGGAGAAAAATGTCACGTTCTCGCCCCTCAAGTACGGTGCCACGAAGATCGAGATGCGTGCGGTGCAGGTGCTCCAGATCCCGGGCGTGCGCGTGGATGAGGAGCAGAACCTCATTTACGCAAATCCGCAGGACATCAATCAGTCGTTGCTTGACTCCTTCTCGGCGTCGCTCGGGAAAGTTCTCCGTCAGGAGCCCGCTGACGTGCGCGCGGTGCTGCGCGCCAGATCGCTGCGCTACGTCTCCGTCATGCGCAGGCTTCCCGTGGAACTGTCGCGCGCCCTGCTTGAACTCAAGGCCGCGGCCGCGAAGAAGGCGTTTGCCGATCTGGAGAAACAACCCAAGAAGAAGAGGACCGGAGAACTCCGCTATCCGCTCCAGAGCGTCGCGCTCATCGCCGAGCACTGGCGTTTTTACCCCGATACCACCATCGCGTCGCACGTGATCGGTTTTTTAAACGAGACGCAAGATCCGCAGTACGGTATCGAGCGTACGTTTGGTCCGCAGTTGCGCGGCCATGAGGGCGGTATCCGCACCGTCAACGATCCTCATGGGGGGCGCATTTTCCGCGCCGGGCAGGACATCGAAGACCCGCGTGACGGCGATACCGTGATCCTCACCCTCGACCGCGACATCCAGAAAGAGGTCGAAACGCGGCTTGCCGATGCCGTGGAAAAATATAAAGCCGACAGCGCGCAGGCGATAGTGATGGAGCCCGATACGGGCCGCATCCTTGCCATGGTCAACGCACCGCTCTTCGACAGCAACAACTACACCACGGTGTACCAGAAGGAGCCCGTGCAGATCGATACCGCGCGCCAGCAGGTCATCGTGGCCGAAATCTTCCACCCCGAGACGAACGCGCTCGTGGTGCGTGACGTTCGCGACAATATTTTTACTTCATCCGGCCGCCTCGTCTTGCCCGAAAAAATCAGAACCGAGCTCGGTGATATCGAGAAGCTCTACGACCTCCACGACCTGGCGCGCTATTACATGTACATCGGCGACTACCTTCGGCGCGAGATTTTCCCAACGAAGGACGCGGGCGTCTGGCTAAAATACAAAAACAACATCGGACTGGGCGCGTACCTCAACCGCACCGTGCAGGAAATCTACGAGCCGGGTTCGGTGCTCAAACCCATCACAATTGCGATTGCGATCGATCAGGGTGAAGTGACGCCCGAGGACACCTACGACGACACGGGAATCGTCATTATTCCGGAAGATCCGCTCAAGCCCATCGATAACAACGATCGTAAACACTACGGCCGCGTGACCATGACCAATTGTCTGGAGTTCTCCATCAACACCTGCATGACGAGTATCTCGCAGAAACTCGGCGCGAAGCTCTTCCACGGAATCCTGAAGCGTTTCGGGTTCTCCCAGATCACGGGCATCGAACTGGAAGACGAACTGGCCGGCGAGCTCATCCCGTGGCGCGGCATGCCCCCGCGCACGCTCGCCACTATGGCCTTCGGACAGGGCATTTCGGCAACGCCGCTGCAGGTGATCACCGCATGGGCGGCGCTGGCTAACGGCGGCAAGCTGACGAAGCCCATGATCGTCGATAGCGTCATCCGCTCCGACGGTACCGTGGAGAAGCGCGAGCCCGTCACAGTCGATCAGGTCATCACGAAGCAGACGTCCGACACCATCACCGCGATGCTGGTCAGCTCCGCAAAGCGCGGCTTCGCCAAAGCCGGAAAACCCGCCGGCTACCGCATCGCCGCCAAAACGGGCACCAGCGAAATCGCGGGTCCGGGCGGCAAGTACGAAACGGGCACGGGCAGCACCATTGCCACGTATGCGGGTTACGCGCCGGTGGATCATCCGCGCTTCCTCGTGCTCGTCAAAATCGACCGCCCGAAAACCTCCATCCACGGGGCGACGGCGGCGGCTCCGGTGGCGAAAGAAATCTTCTCGTTCCTCTTCCGCTACTACGACATTCCGCCGGATGAGAAATAATCATGTCGTGGTGAGCGTAGTCGAACCACGACATTCCGCCGGATGAAAAGTAAACAAAAACACTCCCTCTCCTGCCGCCTTGCCCACCGTAGCTCCGGAGAGCGAAGGCGGGAGCGGGAGAGGGTTGGGGAGAGGGTACAAAACAACAAACAAAACAGTCGCTGAGTAACTCAGGCGAGCACATACTCATCGCTTTCTCAGCAGGCAGAATGCCTGCTCCTTGAAGCTACTGTGCTCACTCCTAGGCAGCCAGAAAGGCTGCCGGCAGGCTTTCTGCCCGCCCCTTGAGGATCAAGAGGCTAAGTTCCAGGAGCGCCTTCTGAGCCCGTCGAAGAACTGGCTGCTGAGATGGCAATCAGGAGAAGTGAAAAATTTTGCTCGGAGGTAGGCCGGGCGTCAGCGGCTATGCCACCGCATCATTCGCCCGCACAATCGGTGCGAGGCTGCATCGCCAGCCACCCCCGGAATAGAGATCACTTTCTTTTGTGGCATTGAGCGCTTTCATTGGCAAATCAAGTACTTCGTATCCCATCGTTCTCAAGAGTGCCACAGTCTGCGTCGCTTCTTTCGCAAGGATGGCGGTCTGGGGCGTAATCCATTGGATATTCGCGGCAAGCATTTTAGGATCGTCGAATATGGGAATAGTCTCATCGAACATGTCGCGCAGATGAGTCATTGCTTCCGGATGCATCAATTGCATTTGCAATAGAACCCTTTTTCGATCTCCGGCTTTCTTCCGGGGCAATGGAGCGATGGCGAAGTCCAAATCCAAAAAACTTTGCATCATAACCTTCCGTACTTTGCGTCCCGTGGTCTTTTCGATGCGTTCAAACATCGCTCGATCCCCTTGCAAACGTTTATCGAAGTCCTGCAAAAATCGTTGCAAGAGATCAGGGCGACATGCCTTAATCAGTTCATATATTCTTTCGTTTTCAAAATTTCCCACTAGCACCGCATTGTCGCCCAGCATCGCATTGCCCCACGGAAAATATATGTCCGTGGCCTCCATCGTACCGGGTTGGATATAGTTCAGTACGTTCTCCATGTGATTTCTCGATTTTCGCCGAAATGTTTGAACGGTTGTAAGCCAAGCTGCACGATCTATTACGCCGAACCAATCCCGTGTAAAATGCTCGTCGCTCATTTTTTGAACGAGCGTTTGGTTTGTGAGCGGAATCGCAGGGTTATGCGGATAGAGGAGACGTACTCCTCGATCACGCAGCGCTTTTGCGAAGTCGTAACTCTCGATGTAATGCGGCGGCAAAAGATTTCTGTGATTTACTACCATGTCAGCCGTGTCCCCCGGCTCCACACCGGATGCAATATCGCTTACGACGGGATCTGAAAGTCCGAGAATGGCTGCAACCTTCAACGTGCCAAATTCATCATGGCACTCCGGAGCTACCAATTCTTTTGGATTCTGTGAAGACGGGCAGTGTTGCATTCCATGATATATTAAAATATCGTATTAATTTGTCAATTCACGCGTAAACTGTGTGGCAAGGTCTATTTAACAGTCACGCTCTTCGCTAAATTCCTCGGCATATCCGGGTTCTTGCCTCTCTTCACCGCGAGGAAATACGCCAACACTTGAATCGGAATGATATTGAGGATCGCTTGAGCATTCCCCGCGTCGGGCACTTTGATCCACACGTCGAACAGGTCGAAGTTCTCGGGCCCAACGCCGATGATCATCGCGCCACGGGCCTTCAGCTCCATTGCATTACTGAGGATGTCTTGGCGGACCTCATCATTTCCCATCAGCGCGATGCAAGGAGTCCCCTCTTCGATCAGCGCGATCGGGCCGTGCTTCAGTTCACCTCCCGCGAATCCCTCCGCATGCACGTTGCTCACTTCCTGAATCTTGATCGCGCTCTCCATCGCCATCGGGTAGTTCCAGCTCTTGCCGATGATGTAGAGATTCTCGTCCTTCTTGATCTTTTCGGCTAACTCTTCCAGGCGCTCGACGAAACGGGGGTTTAACATATCGTTGATCTGCGCGGCGGACTCGAGGAGCAGAGTCTTCCCTTCATGCAACCGCTCTGCGAGCGCGTAGGCGATCAGCAGCAGCGCGGCCAGTTGTCCTGTGAGCGCTTTCGTGGACGCCACGGCGCGCTCGGGGCCGGCGTTGATCAGGAGCGAATAGTCGGCCTCGCGATCGATGGTTGAGCCCTTGGTATTGATGATGGCGAGCACTTTTGCACCCTTACTCTTGGCCACGTGCATCGCTTCCAGCACGTCGGCCGTCTCGCCGCTCTGGCTCACGACGATGAGCAAACTTTCCGGTTTCAAGAAGTGATGGTAGAGCTTGAACTCACTCGCCGGCGCGAAGTTCACGTGGTGCCGCGCCACGACCGAGAAGAAATATTCCGCCGCCATGCAGGCCTTCGCCGCCGTGCCGCAACCGACGAGGAACGTGCCGCGTGCTTTCTGGATCGCGGAAGCCAGCGTGCGGATCGCTTCGTCATCCTGATTCACGGCTCTGGCGACGCTCTCTTTCTGGTCCATAATTTCTTTCAGCATAAAGTGCTCAAAATCGCCTTTCTGGGCCTTTTCGATGTCCCACGTGATCTCGATCTCGCGCTTCGGACGCTCTTCTCCCGTCTCAATATCCGAGAAAAGAATGCTTTTTCCGTCCGTCACCACCATTTCGCCGTCGTCGATGTACTGGACCGTGCGGGTGTGTTCCAGAAACGCAGGGATGTCGGATGCGATGAAGTAGCCTCCTCCATCCCCCGTGGAGAGGGGGTTAGGGGGAGAGGAAGATTTCTCGACACCTACGATGAGCGGAGATCCCGTTCTGGCTGCCACGAGCGTATTCGATTTCGTGTGCAGCGCGAGGATCGCGTACCGGCCGTCGAAATGTTTGCACGCCGCACGAACCGCCGCCGCAAAGTCCCCCGTCGCTTTCAGTTCCTCCTCTATAAGGTGCGGGATCACTTCGGTATCGGTCTCCGAGAGGAACGTGTGCCCTTTGGCTTTCAGATCTTTGCGTAGCTCCAGATAATTTTCGACGATGCCGTTATGGACCACCGCGATCGTCCGGTCTTCGCTCAGGTGCGGGTGCGCGTTGCGCTTCGTGACTCCTCCGTGCGTGGCCCAGCGGGTGTGCGCAATGGCCATCCCGCAGTCATGATCGAAATCCGCGCCATTCACCTTTCCGATCGGTCCGATGTCTTTTTCCACGATCAATTCATCGCCGCGCTTGCACGCCACGCCCCACGAGTCGTATCCGCGGTATTCAAGGTTTTTCAGCCCCTCCACGGCGATCCTGCCTGCATCGCGTCTTTGGCCGACGTATCCGAATATTCCGCACATAGAAGGAGTGTAGGGAAGGTTGATGAGGTTTTGAAGGAGTATTACGCAGTGCTCTTAAGAATATATTAACGGTTGACCAATTCCCGCCGCTTCCGTACCCTCTGTCAGCTCCATACTTCGTTCCTCAGGACCAAGTGCCCATCACCTCTTCCGCCACCAAAGCCGCCCGTCAGAACATTGTGCGAAGGGCCCGCAGGCAACCGTTCAAGACGCAGATGAAGACTGCTCTTCGGTCTTTCTCCGACCTTGTTAAGGAAGGAAAGAAGGCAGATGCGGCCGCGATGATCCCGAAGGTCTACAAGGCGATCGATACCGCCTGCAAGAAGCACATCATTCATCCGAACAATGCTGCACGGAAGAAATCTCTGGTAGCTAGAATGGTTGCAGCAAAGTAACGGACGCAGCTTGTTAGCTTTCTAGCTTGTTAGCTTCTTTCATTTAGACATGTTCAAGCTAATCAGCTAAAAAGCTAACAAGCTAATCAGCTAAAAACTATGCGTTACCTTGCACTCGACATTGGCACCCGTCATACAGGCACAGCGTATTTAGATGATGCAGTCGGCATTCCTCTGCCGCTCGACACGGTCCATCACGTATCGGTCGATGCGCTGATCGATGCAGTGCTCCGGATTATCAAAGACAGACAGATCGAAAAAGTGATCGTCGGACTCCCTCTGCTTTTATCCGGAGAAGAAGGATCACAGTCGAGATTTGTCCGAACCATCGCGGAAATGCTGGAAAAGAGGGGTCTTACAGTAAATTTCGTGGACGAGCGTTTTTCGTCTCCGCGCAGCAAAGGAAAGAGTCAGGCCTTCGACGGGGATGCCGCCGCCGCATGCCAGATATTGGCTTCCATACGGTCTATTTGACGTTTTTCATCGGTAACAGATAAGAGAGCAAATGCGGTATTGACAAAGGATTTTATAGTACTAGAATATATTTC
The DNA here is from genome assembly GCA_964640805.1 of uncultured Candidatus Peribacteria bacterium. Lineage (GTDB taxonomy): Bacteria > Patescibacteriota > Gracilibacteria > Peribacterales > Peribacteraceae > CAYTEH01. The sequence goes on along the minus strand of CAZXIO010000009.1, from coordinate 16,022 downwards.
TTTCGTTCCTTGATGTTTGCTTCTCCTGCCAAAATTATGGGAGGAAACAACTTCGCCACATCGTCCATCAGAACCGCTCGTTGATCTGTTGCTCCTGTCAAACTTCTGGTAAAACGAGGGTTGTTCTTTTCCCCAGTATCTTCATGCCCACTCCTGCATCCGCCACTACCACAACCCAGCCCGCTGCTTCACAGCAGATTAGTTTAAATCTGCAAGAGTTGCTGGGTTCACTTTTTATGGTGCTGACGGAAAAGGAAGTGACGGTTATCAAGAAGCGGTTTGCACTCTTCGGTCAACCCAAGCAGACGCTGGAGAAAATCGGAAAGCATTTCAAGGTCACCCGCGAACGCATCCGCCAGATCGAAAGCATCGCTCTCAGCAAGCTTCGCCGCACGGTGCGCACCACGAGGCTCGATGAAGTGAACGAGATGGCCAAAGGCATCCTTCGCGCTCATGGCGGCGTGATGGGCGAAGACGAGCTTGTCAGCCAGGTGCTCAAGCGCGTTCAGGGAAGCACGGCGATCGACGGAGCCGTGCTCCGCCTCATCTTCTCCATCGATCAGGAAATGAGCAACGTCGTCCGGACGCCCACGTTCGTCACGCTCTGGCGGGTTTCGTCGCTTCAGGCCGAGGATGTGAGTCTGATCGTCGATCACATCGTCAAGATTCTGAAGAAGCGCAAGACCTGCATGAAGGAAGAAGAACTCATCTCCGCCATTCAATCGCTCAATCTCTTCAAGGATCGCATGCCGAGCGCAGAACTCATCCGCAGCTGTCTGCGCATCGACGAGCGCCTGAAAGAGATCGACGAAGGCTGGGGCCTTACCGAGTGGCGCTTCGTCCGCCCCCGCAGTATCCGCGACAAAGTCGAAATCATCCTCAAGAAGACCGGCGAGCCGCTGCACTTTATGGAGATCGCCAACCGCATTCGCGAAGCGGGTTTTGACCACAAAAACGTCACAGTCCAGGCTGTTCACAACGAGCTCATCCGCTATCCGCAGTTCGTTTTGGTCGGACGCGGACTCTACGCACTGCGCGAGTGGGGCTACGAGCCGGGCACGGTGGCCGATGTGATCGAGCGCATCCTCAAAGAGAAGGGGCCACTCAGCAAGAAAGAGATCATTGCCGAGGTCGCCAAGCAGCGCACCGTCAAGGTGGGCACGATCAGCCTGAACCTCCAGAAGATGCCCTACTTCGCCCGCGTGGGTCGAGCCGTGTACGCGTTTGATGCCTCGAAGAAGACGGGCGCGCTGGCTTGAGTGATGGTTCGAGGCCGCGCTTGTCATGGTGAGGAGCTTCTTGTGGGGGGATGTATGATGCCCACATGCGCCCGTCCCGGATCCTCCTCGTTGTCATCGCCTGCGCCGCGACCATTGTGATCGTCGCAGTGATGATCACCGGCGGATTTCTGAACGGACACCCCCCGATTCCTGAGGGTGTTCAGACAATCCACGGGGTGCTGCAGCGCGCTCCGATGTCGCTCAGCAGGCGGGGCACGCATACGTTGATGGTGAATGGCAGGCCGCTCTACTTCGCCGAGAGCGCGACGGTGAATCTGTATGTGGAAGAAGGCCGCGAGGCGCAGTTTCAGGGACTGATTCAGGCGAATACCGATGCGGGCGCACTGCCCGTCCTCTTCGTCTCGCGCGTCATCGGCGGCCGCGAAGAAACGAAGCGTCTGTGGAGCGTTCCCACATTGCAACTGTCGATCTCGGTACCTGCCAGTTTTCGTGGAACCATCCAGGGCGACACCGCCGTCTTCACGGCGTCGGGATCGTCCAGACAGGCCCTCACGGTCGCTCGCGTCACGAGCGGTGACCTGCCCTTCGATTTTCGCGTCCTCAAAAACGCGACGGGCGCTCAGCTTGTCCTCACTCCGCTTGTGATCGGAGGACGGAAAGCGGCGAGCATGCTTGATGAACGGGGCGGCGAGTTTGCCGTGTACGTACAGGCGCCGATCCGCAGCTCCTCGGGAGCGGTCCTGACAACGCGCGATTTGATAGCACTCACGTTCACGCTCGATCCGGTCGAAGATGTTCACACGCAGACACAGAATGCACTGCAGATCGCTCGGTCACTCACGCTCGGCCCGCCCCCTTCCTCCGTTCGCCATCCCGTCTCCGCCGCGTCCGGTACCGGAGCGACTGCCGCAGGCAAACCGTGCGGCGGGCCCGCCGGCATCCTGTGCCCGGCCGGGTACTCCTGCGCCATCACGGATCCGGAGAATGATATTGGCGCGTGTGCGGCTCTTTAACCGCGTCTCTCCCCGTCCCTGAAGAGCGCCGATATCAGGTCGAAGGTGTCCCGCGCATCCTGTTCGGTCACATACAGGATCAATTCCGTATAGGTGGAGGAAATTTCGACGAGGTTGATTCCCATGAGCATCAGTTGCTGCAACACGACGAAGATGAAGCCGGGTACTTCGATGTACTGTTCGCTGAACCGTACTCCCACCGAGGCCACGTTTTTAGAGACGAATTCAGGTTTACCTTCGATCAAAGACCGCACAATCCCCGTAAACTCCGATCCTACGATCACCGTGATCTGCCGCGTGCCTTCCGCAACGGTGATGAATCCCTGCAGTGCCTGCACCGCGCTGTAGAGCTTCTCCACGCCGCGGTGTGTGGCGCGTGTTTTCGGGTACGTGAACGTGCTCAGGTTCGTCTGGATCGCGATCTGATCGATGTGGAACGCGGTAGATTTTCGGGACGCAGATGTCTGCCTCTGCAGCCGTGAGAGCGCCATCAGCACGGCAGCCGGCTGCACGGACTTCTTCGCTTTCACTCCGATCTGGGGCGCGAGGAAACGCGAGAGCTGAGTGAGGTTGAAAAGTCGTTCGTTCAGGCCGAACTGCAGGAAGGGATTCCGTGAGATCAATTCCCGGAGGGCGTCGTGGAGGCGGATCATATGTTATGAATATAACATTTTTATAGCAAAATACATATTTTTATCGCGGAATTCGCTTCCGGGACTTCAGGGACGTAGAACGTTCCAGACTTCATTTTCTCCTTTCGAGTATGTCTTCTCCCAATATGTACGACGTCGTGATCGTCGGTGCGGGCCATAACGGTCTCGCCGCGGCGATCATGCTGGCGAAAGCCGGCCTCTCGGTCCACGTGCTGGAAGAGAAGGCGATGGTGGGAGGCGCCGCAAAAACGGAGTATCCGTTCAAAAAAGCTCCGAATCTGGGCGTGTCGACCGGTGCGTATCTTCTGGGACTCGCTCAGCCGGAGGTGTTGGCGGATCTGGGAGTGACTGTCCCCCTGCTTCGGCGCGATCCGCATTATTTCCTCCCGACGACGGATGGCCGCTACCTCCTGTTTGGGTCCGACCAGGAGGCACTCCGCAGCCAATTCATCGATTTCTTTTCCGAAGCGGATTTTCGCGCGCATGAGGAGCTGCAGGCCGAGATTTCGGCGATTCGTGACGACATCGCTCCCACCTGGCGCACGGAGCCGCTGTGTATCGAAGAGACTGCTGAGCGCTACGTGCGGCCTCAGCTGCGACAAGTATTCGTCGATCTTTGCCGCGGGTCGGTGGGCCGGTATCTGGATCGATTTCATTTCAAAAGTGATTTACTCAAGGCGATGTATGCCGTCACCGACGGATTTTCCGGTCTTGACGGCGGATACGATACGGCTGGAACCGGGATGAACTTCCTCGTCCACAACATGTGCCGGCTTCCTTCGTCCGATGGCACGTGGATGATTGTCAAAGGAGGAATGGGTACCGTCACGCGCCTCCTTGCGGAGCGTGCGCAGAAACTGGGAGTGACGATCACGACTGGGGCGCTTGTGAAGCGGATCGTCGTGGAAAACGGCGTCTGCAGCGGCGTGCACTTGCGAGACGACCGCATGATCCGAGCCGAAGCCGTGCTCTGCAATGCCGACCCCCTGCGCATGCGCACGCTTGCTGATCCCGATTCGTTCGGAGACGAATGGAACATGCGTCTGGATTCCATGCGCCGCGACGGCACCACCCTCAAAATAAATATGTGCCTCTCGGCGTTACCCACCTTCACGTGTCTTCCGCAAAATCGCGGCCAGTTCGGCCCCACGATCCATCTGCTGCCTGATGAGGATGTTGCGTTGCAGACGCTCGCGCAGGCGTACCGCGAGACGAAAGAAGGAAAACTTCCCTCGCTCCCCTCGATCGAATGGTACTTTCATACTCCGGTCGATCCGTCACTGCAGGACGGCACCGGTCGCCACAACTCTGCGCTCTTCGTGGAATGGGTGCCGTACGATATCGCCGGTTCGAGTTGGGACAACGAGCGTGAACGCTATGCCCGTCACCTGCTCTCCATTTGCGACCGCTTTGCTCCCGGCACGAGTGACCTCGTTGAAGAAATGATGATCCTCGCGCCGCCAGACATCGAACGCCATTTCGGCATTACGCGCGGACACATACACCACATCGATAACGGCTACGGGTTTTCCGACCGCCTCCCCTATCAAACCCCGATCGAAGGTCTCTACTCATGCTCGGCAGCCACGCACCCTGCCGGCTCGGTGATCGGATCCTGCGGATACATTTGCGCGAAGAAAGTGCTGAAAGATCTGGGGTCGCGCGTCCATTCTCTTCATTCACTGACTCCTTCTTCTCATGGAACAGCCCGCTCCGCCGCAGTCCGCTGAAGCGTCCGTTGCCGCTCTCCGCGCAATTTGGGACAAGCTCGATTTTTCCTTACCCGAGCCTCCCCCCGCTTTCGAGAGTTTCATGACGGAGCTCGGGACTCTCCATGAATTCGTCAAAGAGGATCAAGTAATGCGGGACTCAATCGAGCGGTTGTTAGATATTGGGGATAGCGTAGGACGATCGCCCTGAATAAGGTGTACGAATATACACCAACCTAGATTTGCTCTTCTGCAACAGCAGTTTTTTGACGTGAGATCCGGAAGTCGTACCATGGGTGTACATAGATACACCCGCATCAAGCGTTCGTGTCTCTGCCATTCTTTCTTTCTCATTCCCCCACTTCTACCATGGCAAAGTCTTCCTCTTCTCCCACGCTCACCATGCAGCCTCCCCGTAAAAGCGATCCGCAGATCGCTGTTGATCTGCCCGTTGCAGCCCCTTCGACTCCGCTCAGGGCAAGCTCCTCTGAACCTAAGGCCGCCGCAGCAAAAATCACTGCATCCAAACCGACAAAATCAAACGTCAAGAATGACGCCATTGAAGCCGCGCTCGCACAGATCAAAAAGAAGTACGGCGACGGCGCCATCATGGAGATGGGATCGGGTCCCGACGTGACGATTGAAAAAGTTTCCAGCGGATCGCTGGGCTTGGATATCGCGCTCGGCGGCGGCATGCCGCGCGGACGCATCATCGAAATTTACGGTCCCGAGTCCTCGGGTAAGACAACTCTTGCGCTCCACACCGTCGCGCAAATGCAGAAGGCCGGCGGGCGCGCGGCGTTCGTGGACGCCGAACACGCTCTGGATCCCCGGTACGCCAAGAAGATCGGCGTGGATATCGACAGTCTCCTCGTGGCTCAGCCCGATAGCGGCGAGCAGGCGCTCGAGATCGTCGAGACGCTCGTGCGCAGCGGCGGTATCGACGTGATCGTGGTCGACTCCGTCGCGGCACTCACGCCCCAGGCCGAAATCGACGGCGCCATGGGCGATTCCCACATGGGACTCCAGGCGCGTCTGATGAGCCAGGCGCTGCGCAAATTGACCTCCATTGTCAGCAAAACCAATTGTTCGGTGATCTTCATCAACCAGCTGCGCATGAAGATCGGCGTGATGTTCGGCAATCCCGAAGTCACCACGGGCGGCAACGCGCTCAAGTTCTACGCCTCCCTGCGCCTCGACGTCCGCAGAATCGATAAAGTGACGGAGAAAATTCCCGGCAGGGAAAAGGACAAGGAGCAGGTCGTCGACGGTCAGGACATCATCGGCAACCGCGTGCGGGTCAAAGTCGTCAAAAACAAAATCGCCCCGCCGTTCCGCCAGACCGAATTCGAAATCCTCTACGCCACGGGCATCAGCAAAGAAGGCGAAGTGCTCGATCTGGGCGTCAAATACGGCGTGCTGGAGAAGTCAGGGACGTACTTCCGCTATGGAGAAGAGACGCTTGGGCAGGGGCGTGAACAGGCGAGGATTTTCCTGCTCCAGAATCCGAAGGTGTCCGACAGGATTGAGAAAGAAGTGCGGGCTGCTGCGGAAATTTGATGTCATGGTTCGAGGCTCAGCGTTGCGACGCTTCGCACCTCACCATGACATGCTCACCACCTTATATGTCATGGCGAGGTGCGCCGCAGCGCCTCGAGCCATTCTTGAAGGACAACTTTTCCACACACAAGCCACATTCTCTGCTCATACGAGGGCATAATTCTTCGCGCATTCCATTGGCATTTCGCCGCCGCATCGGTCAACATTCTTTCGCATAGCCACCCCTCAGCCCTCATCGCTCCTCGAGGCACAGCCCCATGCGGTGGAAGCCGAGCGGACGGTGCTCGGGGCGTTGCTGCTCGATCCCGAGGCGATCGTCAAAGTCTCGGACCTGCTCAAGAGCGAAGATTTCTACGATCCCACGCACCGCATCATCTACGACGCGGTGAACAGGCTCTACCAGGAGCACGAGCCCATCGATTTCGTCACGGTCTCGTCGCGCCTGGCCGACAACAAGCGCATTCAGGACGTGGGTGGCAGCGCGTTCCTCGCCGAACTCGCCACGAGCGTGCCGACCTCCTCGCACGTGTACCAGTACGGGCAGATCGTGAAAACCAAAGCTGTCCACCGCCGCATCATCGAAGCCGGCCAGAAGATCACGGGCCTCGGGTACGACGTCGAAAAGCCCATCACGGACCTGCTCGACGAGGTGGAGAAAACCATCTTCTCGATCACAAACCAGTACATCAAAGAGAAGTTCGTACACATCCGCGAAATCCTCGATGCACGGTACGAGAAATTCGCCGAAATGCACGAGTCCGACGATGACAACGCCGTGAAGGGCGTACCCACGGGCTTCCATGCGATGGATGCGAAATTGTCTGGCCTTCAGCCGAGTGACCTTATCGTTCTTGCAGGCCGTCCCAGCATGGGAAAAACAGCACTGGCCCTGAACATCGCCATGAATGCCGCCGTCAAATCACACAAAACCGTCGGCATCTTCTCGCTCGAAATGAGCAAGGAACAGCTTGTGGATAGACTCTTCGCCTCCATGCTCGGCGTAGACTCGTGGAAGCTCCAGCGCGGTAAACTCGACGACAGCGACTTCCAGAACATGGGCCCCATCATGGACGAGCTCAACAAGGCGAACCTCTTCATCGACGATTCCGTCGCTTCATCGCTCTCGGAACTGCGCGCCAAGGCCCGGCGTCTTCAAATGGAACATGGACTCGATCTTCTCATCATCGATTACTTGCAGCTCATGAGCACGGGTAACATGAGTTACGCTGGCAACCGCGTGCAGGAAATTTCCGAAATCAGCCGTTCCCTCAAGCAAATCGGGCGCGAGTTGCACGTGCCCATCCTCGCACTGTCGCAGCTCAGCCGCGCCGTGGAAAGCCGTCCCGGTAATATTCCCGCTCTCTCCGATCTGCGCGATTCCGGGAGTATCGAACAGGATGCCGACATCGTACTGATGATGTACCGCGAAGATTACTACGAAGAAGACAGCGACCGTCCGGGCATGACCGATATCTACATCCGTAAGCACAGAAACGGCCCCACAGGACGCATCGAACTCCTCTTCAAGCGCGAACAGATGCGGTTTTACGACGTGGATAAAGCGCACTCCACGATGCCCGCCAGGACGCCTGTGCACGCGCACTCCTGATCGGTATCATGACCGGCATGCCCCCCTTCATCCCCGTCCGCCCCGATCTCTCGCTCGCGGCGATTTTATTGTACGCCTTCTTTGCGTTCGTGCTCGGTCTCGTCCTCACTCCATGGTTTGTGAGTTTCCTGCGCAAAAACCGCCTCGGGAAACAATTGCGCGTGGAGACGGTCGATGGGCGCGAGGCCTCGATTTTTCGCAAGTATCACGAAAAGAAATTCGGTACGCCCACGATGGGCGGCCTGCTCATCTGGGGATCCATCGTCCTCACCGTCCTCGCGTCGCGAGGGTTTGCCTACTTCGGCATTGTCGATAACTCTCTTCTGCAGCGCGGTCAGGTCTATCTGCCGCTGTGGGTACTGCTCACGCTCGGCATTCTGGGTGCCATTGATGATTATCTCAACGTGATCGGATCGACGGAGGAGCAATGGAAAAAAATGTTGCCGCCCATTCGTGTGTTTTTCATTGCTGCAACGGTGCTGCTTTTGCTTGGCGCGGCCATCCTTGTCTCGCACGGTAACCTGGGAGCGTTCCTGAAGGGATCCGGGTTCCTGTCTCCGTCCATTGCGATTGCGCTCTACCTTTTTTCGCTGCTCTACATCGGGTCCGGCATTGCAGTATTGGATGGCCTATCCAAGCGATGGAATACGACGCAGGCAAAAAAAGGAGGTCTGGCCGTCTTTCCGAAAATCACGTCACTGCTCGTCATCTCGCTCGGCGTTGCGCTCTGGTTTTACTTCAAGCTGGAGTACGACTCCGTTCTGATTCCCTTCGTCGGCTCCATCAAAATCGGCTTTTGGTATATCCCGCTCGTTATGTTCGTGATCGTGGGGACGTCGAACGCCGTGAACGTGACCGACGGTCTGGACGGGCTTGCGGGAGGCTTGCTGCTCATCGCCTTCACCGCCTTCGGCATTCTCTCATTTCTGAGCGGCCTGTCCGTCCTCGCCGCGTTTTGTGCCGTGATCGCGGGCGCCATCGCGGCCTTCCTCTGGCACAACGTTCCGCCTGCTCTCTTTTACATGGGCGACACGGGCTCATTCCCTCTCGGCGGAGTGCTCGCCGTTATCGCATTGATGACAGATCAGTTGCTCATCCTCCCGCTCGTTGGTTTCGTGTTTGTGATCGAAATGCTTTCCGTGATTATTCAGCTCACGAGCAAGCGGCTCCGCGGCGGCAAGAAAGTTTTCCGTGCCGCGCCCATCCATCATCATTTTGAAGCGCTGGAATGGGGCGAGAGCAAGGTGACGATGCGGCTCTGGATCATCGGTGCGTTTTGCGCCTTTTTGGGCGTGATTATCGGTATGTACGCACTGTAAACGGTTGAACAAAACCACGATTTCTGTCATCATTTCGCCGTGCTGAAGATTGCCATCAACGGCTACGGACGCATTGGACGGATCGTGCACCGGCAGCTCCTAGAGCATTTTGGAAAAGAGGCCGAGGTGGTCGCCATCAACGCCTCCAGCGATGCCGCCATGCGCGAGTATCTTTTGAAGTACGACACGCTGCACGGGCGATTTGGCGGTGAAGTGCAGGTCGACGGGGAACATCTGAAAGTGAACGGAAAGCCCGTTCGCGTCGTGCGCGAGCGCGATCCGGCCAAGTGCCCGTGGAAAGAACTCTCCGTCGATATCGTCGTGGAAGCCACGGGAAAGTTCCGAAGCCGCGAACTTTGCGAGCCGCATCTCAAGGCTGGCGCAAAAGCTGTCGTCATCACCGCGCCGCCGAAAGACGATACGATCATGATCGTGCGCGGGGTGAACGATGACGCCTTACAAGGCGCGCTCCCTGTCGTGAGCACCGCTTCGTGCACAACGAACTGCATCGCGCCGCTCTTCAAAGTGCTCGATGAGCGCGTCGGCATCGTCAAAGGCCTTGTATGCACTACGCACGCGTACACGACGTCGCAGAACTTACTCGATAACGCCACCGACAGTTCCAAGGTGCGCATCGCGCGCGCGGCTGCACTGAGTATCATCCCGAGCACCACCGGCGCAATCAAAGCCTGTGCCAAACTCTTCCCGCATTTGAATGGGAAGATCGATGGTATGGCGCTCCGCGTCCCGGTCCCCAACGTCTCCGCCGCGTACTTGGCCGTGGAAGTGAAGCGGAAGACCTCCATTGATGAACTCCACGCCGCATTCACGGAAGCCTCCAAGGGATCACTCAAAGGCATTCTCGCAATCGAGAAGAATTTGCTCGTCTCTGCAGATTTCGTGTCCGACTCCCACTCGAGTACGGTGGACATGGATTCCACGGCCGTGATCGACGATACGCTGGTGCAGCTTCTCAGCTGGTACGACAACGAATGGGGCTATGCCATGCGGGTCACGGAAATCGCGGTCAAAATGGGTGATATGATCAATTGATTGTCATGGTGAGCTTGCGAACCATAGACAACGACATGTCGTCCTTCGCAGGCTCAGGATGACATGATATATTCCATCCATGCCGGATCCACGCCCATCGCTCAACAGTCACCTCTTCAACGTCTCGAAGGCGCCGGACAGTTTGCGGCATTTGATTCTGGATATCGCCCGCGCGGCGAAGTACATCCAGTACGCGATCCGGACGACGGAGGCGGGTCTGGCCGGAACGACCAACCAATTCGGAGAGGAGCAGATCAAGCTGGATGTGCTGAGCGACGAGATCATCCAGCAGCACCTGATGGAGAGCCGGCTGGTGGCGTCGTTTGTGTCGGAGGAGCAGAGCGAGATCGTGGAGATGAAGAAAGACGCCCCCTATTCAGTCGTGTTCGATCCGCTCGACGGTTCTTCGCTCGTGGATGTGAATTTCGCCATCGGTTCGATCTTCGGTATCTATGAGGGCAAGAAGATTCTGGGACGGACGTCGCGTGAGCTCGTGGCGGCGCTGTACGTCATCTATGGTCCACGCACGCTCCTCATCTACTCCACGGGCAACGGCGTGCATGAATTTATTCTCAACGATGTCGGCGAGTTCATCGTCCTGCGCGAATTCCTCGGCATCGGCGACAAGGCCAAGAACTACGGCCCCGGAAACCTCGCCGCGACGGCTGAAAATCCCGGCTACAAACGCGTGATGCAGAGCTGGCTCGAGAATACCGCAATGACCATTCGCTACTCCGGTTGCATGGTGGCCGATGTGCATCACGTGATCAGCAAAGGGCAGGGAGTGTTCAGTAACGTCGGCGGAGGATCCAAGGCAAAATATCCCAAAGGGAAACTCCGTCTCGTCTTTGAGTGCGGTCCATTCGCGTATTTGGCCGAGCAGGCGGGAGGTGCGGCTTCGGATGGTGAGCAGGCCATCCTCGACGTCAAAATTGAGGAGATTGATCAGCGGACGCCGATCGTTATTGGGTCGAAGGATGAGGTGGAGAGAGTCTGTGATTTACTTAAGCCTTCAAGCTGAAAAGGTCGAAGGCTGAAGATCCCTTCGGCTTCGCTCAGGGCAGACTCCGGTCGAAAAGCGGCCTCATTTTTTCCTTTTGCAGAGAACTTTGGAAATAATGGCTCCGAGGATTCTGGTTAGCTCGTCGGCTTCAGTGATGAGAATTTGTCTCTGCGATTCCAGTGCGGGATTTTCTCCCGTATTTACAAGCCTCAGCCAGTAGCGACTTTCGGAGGCTTCTCTTTTTGCGATTCTCGCCTTCATGATGAAATCTTTTCTGCCAAGGCTTTGATTTGCTTCGATGTAGTTTGCTCCCACCGATCCCGAGGACCGGATCATTTGCTTTGTATATTCCTTGTTCGCGATGGAACAAGGCAGAGATGCCGTGAATTTTTCGATGTCCTTTGAGAATCGGATTGCCCGTTCTTCGAGGTCATAGATGCGTTTAGGAGCAGTCATACAATCATTTTGATCCCTCAACTCAATTGCAAAAGAGCATTCACAACGATTGTAAAATCCAATATGGACTTTTCAGCTACCGGAAGACAAATCCGGAAGTTTCTTTACTCAAGAAACCTCCCGCTTTTCGATCTTCGTCCTTCGATCTTCGACCTTCGTCTTTAGTCCCAAAAAGCCTGCTCCAGCGCGATCGGCAGGATCTCTTCCAGCGTCCGCGTGTTCTCGCCTTTCTTCTGCTTCCCTTCCAGCTTGAAAGCGTTCTTCATCGATTTGTACGTCCCGAAGGGATAATTCTTGCGCCAGCGCTTGCGGCCATCGTCTTTGTCTTTGGCGGTCGGCTCGGGATTCTTCGGCACGAGCATCGATTTTGGATTGCCGGTCTTGCTCCACTCCACTCTCCCCACGACGGTTTTGGCATCGGGATCCACGTACACGAGTTCATCATTGCGGTACGTTCCGGGCTCCGCGGGGAGCGTCGTAGCCTGAGTGGAAGCGGGTGCTGCGGTATCTGCAGGCTGAGTCGGCAGCTGCTGGGCCGGCGGTGCCACGTCGTTCGCAAACGACTGTGGTGGCTGAACGGAGTCCGTCATGGGTGGTAGCGGTGATCTTCGGGGGGAAGCGGAGCGGGGGGCGGCGGAGGCGGAGGCGGAGGGTTGAGTGTTTCCTGTTTCAGCTCCGGATGCGCTTCGTCTTCGGGATGGTGGAACGTTTCCTGCGACTGGGTTTTACGGAACCCGATGTACCGCTGCACGGCTTCGAAGAGGGCAATCAGCGATGCGATGAAGCATATGTATACACCGAATTTGACGTTCAGGCGAGTGAACTCCAGCGACGAAACCCGCTTCAGGACGCTAAACGCCGCGATCACGAGGATCACGGATTGCATGGTGAGCCAGAGACGAAGCATTTCGCGGTGACGGCGCTTCTTCATGATCACGGGCCCACCGAAGAGCGGTACGGCCGTCATCAGCAGCAACGCGACGTTGATGAGGAAAATGCAGAGACCGATGAATGATGTGGAGTACCCAAAGCCCGAATAGCTCACAGACTCCCCTCCCGGCCAGTCCCCCGCGATCCATGGCAGGAGCACGCTGAGAGCCGCAATGAGTGCGGCGCCGTTGAGGATTTTCTCCTCCAATTCAAGCCCTGCGAGGCTTCTGAGCATTTTGGATGACATCGCGGCTAGCGTATCATTCCCGGGCATTTTTCTCCACCCCCTGATTCACCTCCGCAAAAGCATCGCGATCGATGTTCGTGAAGCCTGCATGCCCCGCCCCACGGGCAAGGGGCAGTGGACGCGCGGACTTGTGACGCAGCTTCTCAATCTCGGTGAGCGCCTGACGCTCCTCAGCGACTGCGAGCTGCCCGTCGACTGGCAGGGATCGGAAATTCAGTCGCCGGTGATCAAAGGCAAAGGTTTTCTCTGGCATCTTCGCGCCGCGTCATTTCTGCGGCGTTCCTCCGACATCCGCTTCTATCTCAGCACTACAAGCTACATTGTGCCGTCACTTCTTGGCCGAGCGTTTCCGTGCGTCCCCGTCGTGCACGATCTGATCGCGTTCCGCCGCGAACCGCACGACTGCAAAGCGACGTTCATCGAGTGCCTGACACTCCGTCGTACTGTCCGCCATGCGCGGCACGTGCTCACCGTGAGCGAATCGACGAAGCGTGATCTGCTGGAGCGTTACAAGTGGCTGCCGCCCGAGCGGGTCACGAGTGTCTTCGGCGGACCCCTGAAACAGGATCCGACGTTCAACGAGAGCGATGGCCGCACGATCCTCTGTGTCGCGACGCTCTGTCCGCGCAAAAACCAGTTGCGCCTCATCAAAGCATTCATGTCTCTGCCGCCCGATGTGCGTGACGGCTACATGCTGATACTTGCGGGCGCACGCGGGTGGGGTGACGGAAAAATCCTACAACTGGCGCAGAAACTCGGACCCGTGCGCTGGCTGCAGTATGTGTCGGACTCAGAGTACGAGAAGCTGATCAGTCGCTGCACCGTCTTCGCGCTTCCGTCGCTGTACGAAGGCTTCGGCATGCAGATTCTGGATGCCATGCAGCGCGGAGCGCCCGTGCTCACGAGCGATCGCGGGAGCCTGAAGGAGCTTGCCGGTGAGGCTGCATGCATTGTGGATCCGGAAAGCATTGAAAGCATCGCAGCGGGACTCCGGCGTCTCCTCACCGATCCCGCGTACTGCATTCAGTGCCGCGTGAAAGGCTCCGATATCGCTTCTCGCTATTCATGGAGGCGCACGGCAGATTTGATGCTGAATGCCACAAAATTTTCGGGCAAGGTGAGCATTTCACACTGAGTATGGTTCGAGGCTCGGCGTTGCGACGCCTCGCACCTCACCATGACACCCTTAATCACCTTAAAATGTCATGGCGAGGTGCGCCGAAGCGCCTCGAGCCATCACCATGACAAATGTTGCTATACTGTCCCTATGCTCAAGTACAAACGCGTCGCAATTACGGTGAAGTCGGATTTTCCCGGCAAAGGTGCGGCAGTGAAGAACGTGATGAAACTTATTCGTGATTGTGGGGCAGAAGCGCTGCCGGATGCAACGGACAATATCGATCTCCTGCTCGTACTCGGCGGCGACGGCACGATTCTGCGCGCGATGCGTGAGCTGAAGGATTTTTCGATTCCGATTCTGAGCGTGAATCGCGGAGACGTCGGCTTCATGGCCGAGATGGACATGGGCGAAGCGGCGGCAATGATTCCGCGCTTTCTCGAAGGGAAAGGCGTGATCGAAGAACGAAGTGTCCTGCATGTGTGTGCGGAACGCGGCAAAAAGAAAATCTATGAAGGATGTGTCCTGAACGAAGCGGTGATTTCGCAGGGCAGCATCGCGCGCTTGATGGACCTGCGCACAATGGTCAATGGTGAAGAGCTCACCACGTTCCGCGCCGATGGTCTGATCCTCGCCACACCCACCGGCTCCACGGCCTACACGCTCGCCGCGGGGGGCCCCATCGTGCATCCGTCGCTTTCGGCCGTGATCCTCACGCCCATCAATCCGCATTCGTTCAGCCAGAAGCCGATTGTGATTCCGGGCAATCATACGGTGCAAGTGGACGTTGCCGCGAAGGCCAACAAATTCAGCGATGTCGAAGTGAGTCTGACCCTCGACGGCCAGACGTACGTGACGCTCCAGCGCGGCGACCGCATCACCGCTTCGATCCACACCGAGACCGTCAAATTTCTGCGTCGCGATAAAGAGACGTTTTATGGGACTCTCCGGAAGAAGTTGAAGTGGGGCGAGAGGCCGGAGGATTGATCAGTTTAGATCAAGCTCGTGTTTTTTCTGTGCTAAGTAATTCTCTTTTTCTTTCACACTTTTCCTGTCGGTTTGATCTTCGACCAACAATCGTCTTACCTCCGGTTGTGACTCATTTTCATCACCTCCGACAATTGTAAGTGAATGGAAAGATTCCTTGCTGGTGCTGTCATCTGGTTCCACGTTTGGAAAGAGCAACATGCGGCGTATGCCTTCGCGAGTCGATTTAGCATCGATGTGCTTCATATCAGTGAGGTCCATCGGTGCCATTCTGTGAACAACACCGTACGACCCAGGCGCTTTACTGAGCATTGGAGTTTCATTTGCAAATGCGAGCCTGCGTATTGTTTCGATTTGGGCCACTTCGGTGCTTCCTATGAGCACGCTTTGCAAAGGATTGCTCTTTGAAGTTTGAAGCACAGCACCCAATTGACGCGGACTTGGATTCACAATGGCCAAAACATTTGCGGCACCGATGGGTCGTCCTCTCTGTCTTTCGATCATTCGCGTCGTCTCATCTTCGATGTCGAACAATTGAACGTTTGTTGTTTTAATTCGCAGCCCAAGTTCAACGCCCGCTTGAACGATTCCCTGGCGAAGCGCAATAACCATATGTCGCACATGCCGTGCGGCTTCCACAGCGTAATAACCCCTCTCCTTTGCGATGGTGCTCAGGCTCGCCACATCCGGAAACAGCATCGTGAGAGTCCGGGTGCGACCGCGTGAGTCCATGAACAGGTTATATTCGTTGGGAAACGACCGGTCAATTTTTTACAATCATCTCCTCCCTCCCTTGGCCTGTGCCTATCAAAGAAACGGGGAGGGCCGTTTGCTTCTCGATGAATTCGATGAACGCCTGAGCGTTCTTGGGAAGCTTTTTAAACGATGTGATGCCGACGGTGGATGTCTTCCAACCCGCAAGGTGTTCGTAGAGCACTTTCCCATCCGGACTCATCCCGACGCCGACCGGGATTGATTCCTCGGTATCGAGTACATCGAGCTTCGTCACGTTCCAGCATTGGAATCCGTTGATGATCGAAGAGTGACGAAGATCGGGAATATACAGCCAGCCGCAGCGGCGGGGGCGCTTTGTCACCGAACCGTACTCCGCTCCTCTTTCCCGCA
>CAZXIO010000008.1:24517-26700 GCA_964640805.1 uncultured Candidatus Peribacteria bacterium | reverse complement strand
ATGCTGAACGCTTCGATGAGCGCGTTCACGCCTTTCATCTTCTCCAGCCGTCCCACAAACAGAATCCGGCCTTTGACGCGCTGAACGAAACCGGCTGCATCGCGGAGCGCCCGGTATTGGATACCGTTCGGGATCACGATGACATCATTGCGACCGTATGTCCGTGCCTGAAGCGCGAGCACGCGGCTGATCGCAGTCACTGTATCCGGTGAACGCATGATGTGCCCGCGCAAAAAATTCCTGTTCGTCGTTTGGAGTGTAAGAATCTGTTTCGCCTTCGGGATCACCACATTGCACATGTGGAGCGCAACACCGGCGAAAGTTTCCAGCACGGCATGAAGAACATCAGGTTTGAGCTTCCGTGCAGCGAATGGGGCGAGGAAGGGGTAGAGCCATTTGTCGATGGGGAGACCGAGGCCGACGCGAATGATAGGGATTTTGCCTTGTAGGAGATCTTTGCGCGGGAGGTCTGATCGCATCTTCGCCGTGATGATCGTGATATCGAACTGATCACACAGAGCCAGCGCGACTTCTTCCGCACATGCTTCGGCACCGCTGCGAAACGGGGTGAGGAAGGCCGAGAAAATGACAACGCTCTTCAAATGAAAAATGTAAAATGAATAATGAAAAATTATGGAAGAGTTTTTTTTGCAGTATTAATACTGGCTATCAGAAGTGCAATAATTTGCTGTAGTTCCTTCATTAACTCATTCGCTTCTGCTTTCAACTTTGGGATTGTATCTTGCACAAGACGCAGCCAATAATTGGATTCTCGAGCTTCTTTTAAGGCTATATGAAATTTTGAAATAAAATCCGGCTTACTCTGTGCGTAATTTCCCTCTTCGATGTTTGCACCAATACTTGTCCCGGATTTTAGAAGTTGCCTGCTCAACATAAATTCCTTCTCCTGCTTCTGCAACTTCCCACAAAAATAAATGATGTGCACAGAGAAAGTATACGACTTTTCGAGAAGTGGATTGGGCTTTGACATAGAAGATAACTTTCATCCTCTTTTTATTTAAAGTCAAATTATTCATTTTTCATTATTCATTCTTCATTTCTCTGAATAATTGCTCATATTGCTTACCAACGATTTCCCAGCTAAACCACTCATCGATCCTCTTTCTTGCCGCATCGCCCATTGATTTCCTCTTCGCCGGATCATCAATGAGTCTGCGGACGTGAGCCTGCAGCGCCGCCCGATCCCCGGGACTGAAGAGGAATCCCGAGACTCCGTTCTGGACAAGGAACGTATTGCCGCCCACGGCGGTCACCACGCACGCACAACTGCTCGCCATCGCCTCCATGATTGCGTTACTGAGCCCCTCGCTGTAACTGGGCATCACAAAGATATCCGTCGTGCTCAGGATCGCGGGGATATCGTCCCGAAGCCCCGTGAACGTGACTTCATGTTCGTACTGTGTGACCAATGGATGACCGTCCCGATACCAACCGACGACCTGAACGTTCAGCTGCGGATAATCTTTCTTCAGCGGCGTCACTGCAGCCAAAAAATCATCCGCGCCTTTGACCGACTCCAGCCGACCAACATACGTGACCGTCACGCTTTTCGGATTTTGACCGGAGCCTGCCCTGAGCTCTGCCGAAGGGACCTTCGATCTTCCGTATCCCGTTGGATCTATACCCGTCGGTATGACTCTCGTTTTTTTCATCACTCCCATTCTCTTCAACACCTTCTCAGGTTGAGGAAAATACGTCACGAGTCTCTCGGCACTCAGCATCACCAGCCACCCGATCGTCCACGCTTCGATAAAAGCGAGCACCTTCGGCCACCATGCTCTTGGCCACCACGTGACCCCCACCAGCGCATCGGTGAGAACGAGGACTCTGTGACCCGTGAGCCGCAGCGCAATCACCGCAAACGAACTCCAGAAGAGGAGCTTGTTGCAGACGATGAGATCGGGCTTCTCTTGTCTGATCACCCGACGCACGAGACCTGTGAAACCAAATGCAATTCCAAAATTGAGAGGATCAGGGAGAAAGAAATCCTGTTTGCGATAAATAGTCAGCGTTTCGGATACAACCTCCTTTATCTCCTTTGACTCCCTTGTCTCATTTGTCTCTTTCTTCCCCATACAAACCGCGACCACGTTATAGCCAAGACGTTGCCAGAGCTCGGCAAGCTTGTAACCGCTCACCATCCAGCGATGCTTCTCGCGCCA
>CAZXIO010000008.1:12501-24417 GCA_964640805.1 uncultured Candidatus Peribacteria bacterium | reverse complement strand
ATGGCCGCGATGACGGGAACGACGATTTGGTAGGGGGTGAGGCGCACTGGAAACCAGAGTAATGGAAAGGGAAAGGCATGTCATCCTGAGCCTGCGAAGGACGACATGCCGTTGTCTATGGTTCGCAAGCTCACCATGACAACTCATGTCCGCTTGCCTATACTCAGCCGGATGACCCCCTCCCCCATCATTTCACCGGATACGCGCATCCTGATCACGGGCTGCGGCGGGATGCTGGGCGATTCCGTGTACGCGCAGTTTAAGGATAAATGCAAAGTGACGGCGACGGATATTGACCTCAATGTGCCGTGGCTCAGCCACCTAGACGTGCGCGACAAGAAGGCGGTGGAGGAGATGGCCGCGCAAATCGACCCGCATTGGATCTTCCACCTCGCCGCGCATACCGACGTGGAGTACTGCGAACTGAACCCGAGCGAGGCGTATATGACCAATGCCATTGGAGCCGAAAACTCCGCACTCGTGTGCCAGAAGCGCGGCATCCCGATGGTGTACATTGGCACTGCAGGGATTTTTGATGGTAAGCAGGAATACTACAACGATTACGATGAACCGAATCCCTTAAGTGTGTACGGCAAAGCAAAGTTGGGCGGTGAACGCGCCGTACGCGATCTGCTCTCGCAATTTTACATCTTCCGCGCGGGCTGGATGATGGGCGGTGGGCCGGCGAAGGATAAGAAGTTTGTGAACAAGTTCATCAAACAAATCAAAGCAGGAAAGAAAGAGCTCTCGGCGGTGGACGACAAGCTGGGTTCGCCAACCTATACGCGCGACTTCGCGGCGACGATCGCCGCCGTGCTCGAAACGGGAAACTACGGCCTGTACCACACCGTGGGGCAGGGCGATTGCAGCAGATTTGACGTTGCGGAGGAGATTCTGCGTCTCTTCAATCTCCAGGACAGGCTCACGCTCAAAAAAGTCGATTCATCGTTCTGGCAAAAAGAGTACTTCGCTCCGCGACCGCGATCGGAGAAACTCGTTACCCTGAAGCTGCAACTGCGAAATATCAACATCATGCGCCATTGGAAAGAGACCTTGAAAGAGTATATTGGGAGCTATGACTGGGGTCTCGCTTCATGAACGGTACGATTTTGTTGTGCTTGGCGCCGGCGTGGCGGGTCTCGCTGCGGCCTACAAACTTTCGCAAGGCGGGAAGAGCGTGCTCGTACTCGAGAAAGACAAGCAGGTGGGCGGCCTTGCCCGCACGCTCGATATCGAGGGCTTCCGGTTCGATTACTGCGCACACCGTTTCCATTCGCCGGATCCGGAGCTGATGCGCGACATCCGCACGATGATGGGCGAAAATTTTTCGGAGCACATGCAAAAGAGCCGCATTCTGATGTTCAAGAAGTACCTCAAGTACCCCTTCGAGCTCCAGAACCTCCTCCGGGCGATGCCTGTGATGGAAGCCGCGCTCTGTGGGATCGATTTCGGGATCAACATGCTTACAAAGGGCCTTCGGAAAGGGAAGAAACTGGATTCGTACCGCGATTGGTTCATTCATTTCTTCGGCAGGCGTCTCTACCGTGTGATGTGCGAACCCTACACGCGCAAAATCTGGGGCCGCGACCCGTCGCTGATTTCGTCCGACTGGGCCGATCAGCGCTTCGCCGGGCCCAACATCATGAAGCTGATCAAAAAGACGTTTAAAAAAATGCTGCGACTCGATTTCAGCTCATATTCGCTGCAGGACAGTGCACTTGCTCCCGATTCGGGGAAATTCTATTACCCGAAACGCGGCGGCATTCAGGCGATGCCGGACAGGTTTGCCGAGTGCGTGACGGAACGCGGGAGCCATGTGCTCTCCGGCACGAAAATCACGGCCATTGATCCGCAGGCGAAAGAAGTGACCTTCATATATGAAGGAGCGGAGCATCGGGTGAAAGCGGATGACAGCATCATCACCACGATTCCGCTCCACGCGTACGCCGCACTGCTCCCCGCGGCTTCTGTGCCGGAGGATGTGACGGAGGCGCTCAGGGGACTCAAATACATGGACATCATTTTCGTCCTGCTCTTCATCAACCGGGAGAGTATCAGCAACGACACGTGGCTGTACTTTCCTGATCCCAAAATCGCCTTCAACCGCGCGGTGGAGTTCAAAAATTGGTCTCTGACGATGGCGCCCGCGGGCAAGACCAGCCTGTGTCTCGATATCACTGTGACGCCCGCAAACACTGAGCTCTGCGCGATGAGCGACGAGGCGCTGATCGAAAAGTGCAAGCGCGACTGCGAAGACACCGCTCTGTGCCCGGCTTCGGCAACGGAGAAAGGCATCGTTGTACGCGTCCCGAACGCGTATCCGGTGTATGATCTCGATTACCGCAAAAAACTCACGACCATCGTAAACTTCTTCGAGAGCCCGAAGAACATCTTCTGCCTTGGACGCACGGGCATCTTCCGCTACCAGAACTCCGATGGTGCCATTGATATGGCTTTTGAGCTTGCGCGGAGACTCTTGGATCCGGCAGAGCAGGAGCGGTCGATTTTCAAGTATTCGATGAAGGGGGTGAGTTATTGAGCGGTTGTCATGGTGAGCTTGCGAACCAGACAACCGCGAATTTGTCTGTCCCTCGCAAGCTCGGGATGACAAATTCGGCTTCACTACCGTAAAAACGACCTCAGCAGAATCTTCAACGCCGTCTTCACCCCCATCGCAAACGACTGCCCTTTTGCGAGCGTGTACTGCGAATACATGACCTTCGCGGGCACCTCCACGACTCTCCACTTGTGCTGCGCGCACTCACGGACGATCTCCGTGCAGAATTCGAACCCGCGCATGCGGAGGTCGATCTGGGAAACTGCTTTGGGACCGAGGACTTTGAAGCCACACTGGCTGTCCTGCACCCATTTGCCAGTTGCGATGAAGGTGATCAGGTTCCCGGCCGCGTTGAACATGCGACGAATGACGGGGATGCGGTTTCGTTGCCTGCCCGTCCGTAGCCCGAAGGCGGAGGCGGGACCGAATCTGTTTGCAAACACGATATCTGCTCTGCCTTCGGTGATGGGCGCAAGCAGGGCCGGAATATCGTGCGGGTCATGCTGTTCGTCGGCATCGAGCGTGATGATGGTATCGGCCCCCATGGCACGGGCCGCCTCGATGCCCGTCATCGTGGCTGCGCCCGCTCCCATATTCTGAGCATGGCAGATCACGACTGCTCCCGCCGTATCGGCGCTGTCACCCGTAAGATCCAGCGACCCGTCGTCGACGACAATCACGGTTGCCACATACTTTTTGGCATCTTCCACCACACGCGCAATGCGGGTGGCTTCGTTGAAGGCGGGGATGACGGCAACAATCATGGAAGCGTGATGTAGGCAACTCCTGCTCCAAGGTCATTGACGAGGACCTGCACCCCGAGACCCGGCGTATTCACAAATTGCTGGAACAGTTCGACCTTCTTGTGGAGTGATCCCTGCTGATCTTGCTCGATCGTGGAGGTGTTCGTGTCGAAGATGATGCTGTTGAAGCCGAGTGCCTGGAGACGCCTGAGTGTCAGCTTTGCATCGCGTTCCTGATACAGACAGTTGAAGACGTCCAGCTGATGATCGTTGATGCCGATCACTTCCAGATTGCGCGGGATGAAGTACGGAATGAACGTACCGACTCTGTACAGCAACGGCCGCGGGGGATCGGTTTTTTTGAACGCCTCGTGACGCTGCATGAGATCCGCACTGATGCCGCTGTAGTACGGAATGGTGACTTCCTCCAGCGCGGCTCCCGATATTTTGCCGAACCCGTACTCGAGAATGTTTCGCTGCTGTTCGAATTGCCAGAAGCGCATCGCGAATGCGACGAAGAGCGAGAGGATGACGAGCACCCATGCCGCGCTGCGGCTGAGGTTGTCGGGGGCCTTCGCAATCATCGCCTCGAGTCCGACCATGAGACCGAGGAAAATCGCGATGCCGTACCACGGGATGCCGTTGGCAAGCAGCATCCACTGCAGGAGCAGGAAGAAGACGCTGAAGGCCGTCCACCTCAACCACCGTCCGCGTTTGGTCCAGACGTAGGGCAGGAGCAGCAGCAACGGGAACAAGAGCAGCGCCGGGATGGTGGTCACATAGTATCCGGCCGAATCCAGGTTCATCACCGTTCTCCACGGCAGGCTCAGGTAGTGGCCCCAGCCCTTCGCATCGCCCCAGTACCGGTCCAGCTCTTCTTTGCTGCCCGTGGGCGTGCAGGCGGGATTCTCCATATTTGGCTGCAAATCGGCCGAAAGTCTGTGGACGTTATAGGCATCCGATGTGCCGCGCAGATCGATACTCGGCGAAATGCGGTTGGGTGCGCCCAGCATCAGCCGCGGAATGATGTTCCCCGCCACCAGGTTATTGTGTTCGATCCACGGCACCACTGCGGCTGCAAAGCCCGCGCAGAAAACGGCGCCTGCTATGACGAACGGGAGGAAAGCTTTCTGATGTTGATAGATGGCATACCCGAAACAGAGTGCAGCAAGCAGGATGCAGAGAATCATGAAGACGGTGTTCACCGGGGCGTACATCTCCGGTGTTCCTCCCATCGCGCGCGCGAATATCGCGGCGACATTCAGCCCTCCCATGTATGAGAAGACGATTGCCGAGACACTCACCGCACCGATGCCCGCCACCCAGTGGAGCATCGCTCCCGCGAGCATGGCCGCAAGCGCCATCGTTACCATCACGCCGGTGGCCTTGGTGGAGAATGTGAAGCCCGCAAAGACTCCCGCGATGAAGATGTACTTCCACCAGTCGCCGGATTGTTTACCGTGTGATGCATCGGTGACGTCAGCCGGCTGCGATCCGTCGGCATCATGATCGCTCTCCGCCGGGAAAAGTGCGAGCATGAGCGCGAACGTTGCCATGGCTCCAAGGAAGAACACTGCATTGTCGATCTTCATGTCCGCGAACGAGAAATGACCCACGAGCGGCAGCGAGTAGTACAGGAGCGCGGCAAGCAACCCGTGCCTGCGCCCGATATAGAGGTTTGCGACCGTGTAAACGGCAAAAACCGCGAGCAACCCCGCCGTCCAGTTGACCATCATGGAGGTTGTTGCGCCTGCAATGGTGTCGTACCCGAAAAGCAGGAATCCGGCGGCGGTGAGGTAGCTCCAGTCAAACGGCGACATCGAGAAGATGAAGTGTCCGTAACTCACCAGCATTCGCGGACGGTTCAGGTAACTGCCCAGATCGTCCCAGCCAATGGGGAACGGCCGCACCACGGAGAGGAAATTGAGTGCGATGTAACTGAGGAGCAACCATCCCAGAATCACGCGCACGTCGTTCCACTGCCAGTCCGATTCCCATTCATGCGCCACAAAGCACCGCAGCCAGTACATCGAATGGGAGTAACAAATCAACGGAACGGCGAGGACCAGAATCCACCCGACGGTGGCATTGAAGATACCAAAGCTTGCCGCCAGCCACAGAAGTGCAATCCAGCCACATGCGCCAAGCGCGATGCTGAGGATCGCTTCGCTCAGGAGCCGTTTCGGCCGCAGGCGCACTGCCCGGAGAATCAATCGGCCGAGCGCCAGGAGCTCGAACAGGAGGAGCGCCACAAACAGCACCTGCGGCAGCACGCGGGTGAGGAACGAGCTCTGCACGCAGCTTGCACGCAGCGTATACACCCCGGCACCCCCCTGCGTTTCGCCGAGCTGCGTCAGACAATCACGGGCAGTCAGTTCGCTGAAATCCTCCTGAAGGGTCTGGAGCGCATTCTCTTTTACGTTGTACGTTTGCGCCGTGGGCTCGATATACGTGCGAACCGGTCTTCCCTGCGCGTCGCTGCCGAAGCTGAGTGTGGTGAAGAGCAGCCACAGGAAAAGAATTGCGACGACGAACACGTGCCAGGGCTTTCGCGTTCGCGGCAGGTTCCAATCGCTTTTCCGAAGCAGCCTGAATCCCAGAAAGCCAAGAAAGAGCACCAGACTCAGAATTGCATACGTCAGAAACGGTGCCGCCCGCCCAAGCGTGTGGATCACGAACGGAACCAAACTCACCGCGCCACGACACAAAAGATGCATCGCCGAGGGGGTCCCGGGCGTCTCGCCGCACACTCCGGACACCATTTCTTCACTTTCCTTTGTGAGCAGCACAGATCCATGGAGCGGCATGCCCAGGTACTGCAGTGTGACGAAGGCGCCCCAGAGCATGAGGCTGACGAAGAGGGCGATGCTGAGATACTGGATTGTTCGTGCTTGCATGATCGGAACTACTTTATACTACTTCTCCATGTCACTCGACCCCGTTTCCATCCGCGACCAATTCCCTCTTCTCGCAAAGCAGATCGACGGGAATCCCTTAATCTATCTGGACTCCGCAGCCACAAGTCAAAAACCTCAGGCTGTGCTCGACCGGATGGATCGCTTCTATAAGGAGGAGAATGCGAACGCGCACCGCGGCATGCACGTGCTGGCCGAGCGCGCCACCGTGGCGTACGAAGATGCACGAAAGACGGTGCAGAAGTTCGTGAACGCAAAGCATGCTGACGAAATCGTCTTCACAAAAAATTGCACCGAGGCGATCAACCTTGTCGCCAAAAGTTGGGGGCGTACGAACATGCAGCAAGGAGATGTCATCGTGCTCAGCATCCTGGAACATCACAGCAACATCATCCCGTGGCTGCAACTGAAGGAAGAGCGCGGCATGGAGCTCAAGTGGATCGATAGCGATGATGAAGGAAGGCTGAATATGAATCAGCTCGCCGGATTTTTGAGTGAAGGGAACGTGAAGATGGTCGCGATCACCGCGCAGAGTAACGTCCTCGGAGTCCGTCCGCCTCTGGAGAAAATCATCAGCTCGGCGCATGAGCATGGTGCGCTGGTTCTGATTGATGCTGCGCAGTCCGTTGCGCATCATCCGACTGATGTTCAAGCACTCGACTGTGACTTTTTGGCCTTCAGTGGACACAAACTCTATGGCCCAACCGGCATTGGCGTCCTCTATGGCAAGCGCAAACTGCTGGAATCCATGCCTCCGTTCCTCGGTGGTGGCGGCATGATTCAGGAAGTGACGATGGATGGCTTCACTGCAGCGGATGTGCCGCAGCGCTTCGAAGCCGGCACACAACCGATCGCCGAAGCCGTCGGTCTCGCCGCGGCGATCGACTGGCTCGGCCAATATTCGTGGACCGACATCGAAGCGCACGAGCAGAAGCTTCTGCGGGCTGCGATTGATTCGCTTAGAACTATTCCGAAACTACGAATTCTTCCATCCCTAAGTCCTAATTCCGAAGTCCGAAGTCCTCCGTCAGGATGCATCAGTTTCGTGATTGATGGAGTACATCCCCATGATCTGACGGAAATTTTGGGACGCCGGGGAATTTGTCTGCGCGCCGGGCACCATTGCACACAGCCTCTTCACAAAAAACTGGGAGTTGCAGCGTCGACAAGATTATCGGTGGGGATCTATAACACGGTGGAGGAGATCACTGCATTGCCTCCGAAGATTGCCGAGTCTGTTGATCGGTTGTCCCGCGCCTGAGAATGGCATCTGCGCGCAGGCGCACGTTCTTCAGCTGGCGCGTCCATGAATCAACTCTACGAAAAACATTGGGCCAGTTTTGGGCGGCATTTTTTTCGGCGGAGACCCGACGCATTCTTCCCGCCTGTGTCATAAGATTCTTCGCCTGCGTTGCGGATTCTGCCGTCTCCAAATCCAGTGTTTTGATCGATTGCCGCATCAATTTCAGAACTCCGAGGCAGTGAATTGCGGGCCTGCATTTCTCCACCAATGTATTCTGCGGCGATAGACGGGCATGTAACCGGTAAAAATAGTGAGCCGTATCGATCGATGCCCAGTAGAAACGACCATACCATTCGTCATCGCTCTGCTTATGGGTGGCCACGGCAGCGATGCTCTGCACCAGCACATCTCCTCGCCGTTCTTCAGGCATCTTGCGTGTAAAATCGTCCATGAGAGACCTGGCCATAAAGCGCGTCTGCACATTGGGCCACTGGCCTTCTATGGCACTGTACTGAACATAGACATGCGCCCATGTGTCGGGAATAAACGGTTGCTTTGACTTGCAACGTTCAAATGTCTTGCACATATCGTCGGTTAGAAAACCGTACTGCCTGCAGAACTCTTCCATGTCTCTCCCCTGCACACCAAACTCCTCCCATAGAAAATCCTGCTTCGGAAATTGCTTCCTCATCGTCGCAAGCAACGTCTCATATTCCTTCAGCAGAGTCTCGATCCTTGATCGTTTGGTTTGAGCGCGCATCATTGCGAGCATTTGCATGAGCTGTCCGGCCGGTGCTTCAAATGGATGTGTGGGTGCATGCTCTTCGTCCGAAGGTAGAGAATCCAACATACTGTTACTATAACAAAATTGTTATTTGTTGTACATGATACGAATATGTCATGATACCTCCATGGATGTCTACGCTGAGAACATTCTCGATCATTACCGAACGCCCCGTGGGAAGCACTCGCTCCCCGCTCCTTCTGTGACGCATGAAGAAATCAATGTGAGCTGCGGTGATGCACTCACCATCCAGTTACTGATCAAAGACGGAACTGTGACAAAGATTGGATGGGAGGGCACGGGCTGCGCGGTGAGTCAGGCGGCAATGTCGATGCTCAGTGAAGAGCTGATGGAAAAGTCGACTGAGAATTTGGAGAAGCTGAAGAAAGAAGACATCTATGAACTGCTCGGCGTCCCAATCGGGCCGCGCAGAGTGAAGTGTGCGTTGCTCGGATTACACACGCTCAAGAATGCACTGCGAAAATCGCGGGGGGAACTTCTACAGGGATGGCTGGACATCGCGGCGTAGTCTCGGTGTAGCAGAAGCGAAGCCGGACGAAGCCGGATGATCATGCGACCTGAGCCTTCACAATCGATGCACTGGCCGGGCGACCGGCTCTCTTCCTTTTGGGTGCTGCATCGCGTGCGCCCTGCATCTGAATGGCAAGAGCGCTGATTTTATCTTTGCAACCGATAAATCTCTGCACTGTTTTCGTCAATGCCGCCGCGCCTTTTGTGCAATCGGGATGAGCATTCAATTGCATTAATTCAATGACATTTTCCGGGGCCGGGGCGGCCTCAGCTTGTATCAGAAGTGCGAGTGCACCAATCAGGGCCGGAGTTTGCGCAGCCAGAAATTCATCGTCCGTTTGTGCAGGCGCAGTTTCTTGCTTGACCGCGGCCTCTGCGGCATCGTTATATTTTCCCGTCAGATAACTGATATCTCCGCCCATTTTTCCCTGAAGCGCCACGCGTAGAAGATATTCCATCCTCGACACCCGCTTGCCGCCCAACCAAAAAACTTCCCCCGTTGGCGATTCTCTTGGCTGTACTACTTCGTTCATAAGACAAATGAGAATTGGAACGGATTGTACGGTACTCCCACAACATGAACAGAAATTGATAATTTGAATGGAATAAATGGCTCCGGCTTGTGAAGAAAAGACATTCGAGCTGTTTTCTTTCTGCATTCCTTTCAGAAGTCGGACCTGCTAGGGTATTGCGGCTTTTCGAGCCGCCCTAGCTCAGAGGTAGAGCAACACAATGGTAATGTGTAGGTCGCGGGTTCAATTCCCGCGGGCGGCTCCACGTAAAATCGCTCGCAGCGAAGCGAGAGCTAATTTTACGTGGGACGTGGCGACGAAGTCGCTTTACGTCCCTGCGAGCGATCACGTGGCACGGCCACCACATGCGAAGGTGGGCTATTATAGTTCTATGTCTCTTCCTATGCTGCGTCGTCTTCTTTCGAGCGAACGTTTCTGGCTTCTTGCCGGAATCGTGATTGCCGTGCTCTGGTTCGGATGGAACTCATCACTGCCCGGAATATTCCGCGGAACAGTGTGCTGCGATTCCACCTACTACATCAACATGGCCGGCACGCCGAAACTCAACGCTGTCATGGGAAGTGGAACTGCCACCGGCATCACGACGGTATCGACCGGCAAATTATTTTTTCACTATCTCTTTGAAGATGCATCCTACCGCACAATCGGTTACCCACTGTTCCTCGCCGCGCACCGGTACGGACTTTCCTTTCTGCACCTTGGCGGACTGATCGACTGGATGTTCGCATCAACGGTTACAGCACTACTCCTCCACATCCTCTCCTCCCTCTTCTTTTACCGCTCCCTGAAGTATCTGGGATGGAACGTGCATCCCGTGATTCTGTTTCTGATCGTCGCGCATCCGGGACTGACCTCACACGCGGCGCTGCCACTCAGTGATTCGCTGTCCGTCAGTCTCGTGCTCTTTGCATCCGCTTGCTTGGCCAGATCATTGACCATCGCTGACCATTTGCCCATCCGCCCATCTGCTCGTGCATTTATCATCTACCCATTACTGACTGGCCTTTTCTTCGCATCCTCCGTCTGGGTCCGCTCTGCAAACTTTCTTGCTGCGGAAGTGACGTTGATTGCATGGCTGCTGATCGTGATCGTGCGACATGCGATCCCGATGCTGCAGCGCGCATATGCTTCTCGTTGGCAGCGCATTTTGCTGTTCTGTTGGTCGCTGATCAAGCGCCTGAAAACTCCGCAGACTGATCACCGATGGTGGCTGCTGCCCGCGCTCGCCTTGCTCTCGTTCTTCGTCATTCTCTCCCCCCGCTTGATCGCATGTACGCGCGATGCGGGAAGTCTCTGTCTGATCCGACCCAGTGAACAGAGCGGAATGATCGCCGAGCTCTTTGAGCGCGGACTCGGCGGCGCCCGCACGTACACGGCCATCCAGCCTGCGCCTCCCCTGCCCCAGTGGCCGGAGAAGCAGATCACGGTACGTGACTCGTACTTCGCCGCGCATCTGAAGCCGTATTGTCCGATCAAACCTGAGTCGGCCGGCCATGATCTGATCACATGCTTCGCACGCACGTGGATCCACTGGCCCGTGTTCCTCGGCAAAAAACTGATCGGCCTCTTCGATAATTTCCATCTGAATTCGTATGCCACGTACGTGACGCCGTTCTGGGTTCTGATCTACAGCCGCATCTTCGGCATGATTGCGTTCGCGGGATTTGTGCTTTTGATACTGAGTGTATTCACGTCATTCTTTTTTAAACGAGTCAGCGAATCAACGAGTCAGCGAGCGTTGTTCGTTTTGTTTCCCCTCACCTACGCCGCTTACAGTGCATTGCTGACGATTGAATCACGCTATGGACTCCTCCTCGTCCCGTTCGGGTTGGCGGGGCTTGCCGTGACAGTGCATCCCGCACTCAAACAATGGAAGAAACGCCGATGGACGCTCTGCGCTGCGGCGGTCCTTATGCTCCTCTTCATTGTTCAGACGTCGCTCTGGGACGCAGCCGACGTGATCCCGCATATCCCGCTGTCCGAGATTCGGTGACTCGGTTATAGTTTTTGCACATGTCCTCCCCCATCCGCATCGGCGTCATCGGCTACGGCTATTGGGGCCCGAACCTCGTGCGCAACTTCCGACTGCACGAAGGCGCGCAGGTGACGATGGTGTCGGATTTTGACGAAAAAAAAATCGCCTCGTGCCGGGCCAGTTATCCCGCCATCAGGACCGTGCGGGACGGCATGGAACTGATTCGTGATCCCGAGGTGGACGCTGTGGCCATCGCCACGCCCATTTCGACTCACCACGGGCTGGCGCTGGCCGCGCTGGAGGCGGGCAAGCACGTGCTGGTGGAAAAGCCTCTCACGCAGACCAGCGCGCAGGCGCAGGAACTGATTGATCTGGCTGCAAAAAAGAAATTGACGCTCATGGCCGGCCACACCTTCGTGTACACGGGCGCCGTGCAGAAGATGAAGCAGTTGGTGGAGAGCGGCGAACTCGGGGAACTCTATTACTTCGACTCCGCGCGCTTTAATCTGGGACTTCTGCAGCGCGACGCAAACGTACTGTGGGATCTCGCCCCGCATGATCTTTCCATCGTGCTGTATCTGGTTCCCGAGCGCCCGGTTGCCGTTCAGGCCTTTGGCCAACGGCACGTTGGCCAA